>JAYSKW010000499.1:0-4329 GCA_043726085.1 Limnoglobus sp. | reverse complement strand
CTATTCGAACTCACGGCGGACCACAAAACTCTCGCCGCACTCGATGCGGCGTTGACGCGTGGCGACACCGCCGCGTTGCCGACGAGCAGCCTGTACGCTTACGCCACACTCGATGCCGGTTTCCCCTACGTGAACCTCACGCCGAGCCGCGGCGCGACGATGCCGGCACTCGAAGAACTCGCGGTTGCGCGGGGCGTGCCCCATGCCGGTCAGGACGCGAAAACCGGCGAGACGCTGTTGAAGTCTGTACTCGCGCCGCTGTTCGCGCGGCGGAATTTGCGCGTGCTCAGTTGGGTCGGCCACAACATCCTCGGTAACCGCGATGGCCAAGTGCTTTCAGACCCGTCGAATAAAGCGTCGAAGGTGAAGAGCAAAGACGCACTCCTCGGCGAACTGCTCGGTTACAAGCCGCAATCGCTCGTCAGCATCGAGTACGTCGAATCGCTCGACGACTGGAAAACCGCCTGGGACCATATCCATTTCGAGGGGTTCCTCGGCACGAAAATGACGCTGCAATTTACCTGGCAAGGTTGCGATTCGATCCTCGCTGCGCCGCTCGTCATCGACCTCGCACGGCTCGCCTTGAACGCGCAACGCCGCGGCGAAACGGGCACGATGCACGCGCTCGCTTGCTTCTTCAAATCCCCGATTGGGGTGGCCGAGCACGACTTCGGCAAGCAGTTCATCCTGCTCGAAAAATATCTGGAACCCGACCCTCTCGGATGATCGAATGAAACTCGCTTTCTCGACGAATGCCTACCTGAATTTCTCGTTCCCCGATGCGGTGCGCCGGCTCGCCGCCATCGGCTATGCGGGCGTTGAGATCATGGCGGACGTGCCGCACGCTTGGCCCGCGTACTTGCTGCCCGAACAAAAGCAGGCGATCCGCGATGCGCTGACGCAGAACCGGTTGCAGATCGCGAACATCAACGCCTTCATGATGCACGCGGTCAACGATCGCCGGCAGAAATACTGGCACCCGTCGTGGATCGAACCCGATGCGAATTACCGCCAAGTGCGCATCGGCCACACCAAACGCGCGCTCACGATGGCGAAGGAACTCGGCGCGCCGTGCATCACCACGGAACCGGGTGGCCCGCTCGAAGGGCGCACCTGGAACGAGTGTCTGAAGTTGTTCGTGGAGATGCTAAAGCCCGTCGTCGAACATGCGGAAAAAGAAGGCGTGCTGTTGCTCGTCGAACCCGAACCGGACTTGCTGATTGAAACGGCGGATCAGTATCTGGAATTCGCACAGCATTTCACGTCGCCGTACCTCGGGTTGAACTTCGACATCGGCCATTCGTACTGCGTAAGCGACGACCCCGCCGCCACCGTCCGACGCCTCGGTCCGCTGATTCGCCACGTCCACCTCGAAGACATCGCCGCCACGCGCGTCCACCATCACCTAATTCCCGGCGAAGGCGTCATCGATTTCGCAAGCACATTAACGGCGTTGAAGGACGTCGGCTACGATGGCTGGGTGACGATCGAACTCTACACCTGTCACGAGAACCCCGACCGCGCCGCCACCCTCGCCAGAGAGCGCGTCGTGAAGATCGCCAAGAGCGTCGGGATCGTGTGGTAACGCCAATTTCAACGTTTAGCCGCGCTACGCAGCAATATGCGTAGCGAAGCGAGGGGGTGAGCCTTCGCGAAAATCGCATTGTGATTCGCCACGACTGGTTTTCGAGGGTAGAATTCCCCGTGCAGGCCAAGCAATGCCCGGTGTCATTGCGGTACGCGATACTTTGCCTATCGGTGATGTCATCGATGATTTGGCAGTGATCGCAGATTTGGACGCACCTGACGACTTCGATCGACAAGTCACATTTTTGCCGCTTTGATCGCGCACGTTTTCCGGGTACACTTTCGTGAACTAACGGAGATTCCAATATGCGATGGTCGTTCGCTGTCATGGCGTTGTCAGTGGCTGTTTCGGCAGTTGCGGCGGAGCCGGTGTTGAAGGTGCCGGCTGGGTTTGAGATTGCGAAGGTGGCAGGCGCGCCACTCGTTCGGTTTCCGGTGGTGGCGGAGTTCGACGACAAGGGACGCCTTTACGTCGTCGATATGGCGGGGCCACTGGTTCGCGAAGAAGTTGCACAACAAAAACCGTTGCACCGCATCGTTCGCCTCGAAGACACCGATGGCGATGGCACGTTCGATAAAGCCGTCGTGTTTGCCGATAAATTGCCGTTCCCCGAAGGCATTATGTGGCTCGACGGTTCGATCTACGTTGGCTGCCCGCCGTCCATTTGGAAGCTCACCGACACCAACGGCGATGGCGTAGCCGACGAACGCAAAATCTGGTTCGACGGCAAGACGATCACCGGTTGCGCGAACGATTTGCACGGCCCGTACCGTGGCCCCGACGGTTTCATTTACTGGACGAAAGGCGCGTTCGCGAAGCAAGATCACACGCTCGGCAACGGCAAGAAATTCAGCACGCGGGCCTCGCACGTGTTTCGCGCGAAACCCGATGGCAGCGCCCTCGAAGTGATGATGACGGGCGGCATGGATAACCCCATCGGCATCGCGTTCAGCGCGTCAGGCGAGATCATCGTCAGCAACACGTTCCTACAACACCCGGTCGATGGCAAACGCGATGGCCTCATCCATGCCGTGCCCGGTGGCGTGTGGGGGAAAGATCACGACCCGATCTACGAACACCCGTGGACTTCGCCGAACCTGATGCCCGTAATGACGCACATGGGACCAGCCGCGCCCTCGGGAATCCGCCGCTATGAGTCTGCACAATTCGGACTGGAATATCAGGATAATCTCTTCTGCTCGCAGTTCAACTTGCGGAAAATTAGTCGTCACATTCTGGTGCCGAAAGGTTCCACGTACGAGACGAAGGACAGCGACTTCGTGACCAGCGACAGTGCCGACTTCCACCCGACCGACGTCGTCGAAGCCCCCGATGGCTCGCTGTTGGTCATCGACACGGGCGGCTGGTACAAGCTCTGTTGCCCGAGTTCGCAACTGGTGAAGGATGACGTCTTCGGTGCGATTTATCGCGTGAAGAAAACGGGCAGCCACACGCAAAAAGCGATCCCCGAACGGCTACTTGCGGGGGATGCGAATGTGCTCCACGCGAAGCGCCGCGAAGTCGAAACGATCACACGAAAAGCGGATGCGAAAGAGATTCCCCGATTGCTCGAAGGACTTGCTGACGAAACGAACGACCGCTATCTCGATCACGCGATCACGTACGCGATGATTACGATCGGCGATTTCGACGCGACTGCCATGGGGCTGTCACACGCTCACCCACACGTGAAACGCGGCACGCTTTCGGCACTCGAAGCGATCGCCGCGAAGAAGCTGAAAGCGGCGGCGGTGTTGCCGCACTTGTCGTCGGCGAATGCCTCGTTGCGCGAAACCGCGTGGTGGATTGCCGCGCGGCACACCGATTGGGGAAGCGAACTCGTCGGCTACTTCCGCGAACGAATCTTGGCGAAAATGACTGCACCAGAAGCCGAGGAACTGACGAACCGCCTCGCGCAGTTCGCCAAAAATGCAGCGATACAGGAACTGCTCAGCGAGTACCCGTTGAGCGGGATCGCGCTGAAAGCGATGGCCCGATCCAGCGTCAAAACCGTACCCGCAACGTGGCCCGGTGCACTTGCAATCGGTGTCGCCAATGACACGAGTCGCCCCGCCGCGCTGGCGACGATTCGCGCGTTGCCGATGAAGTCGTTAACCGAGCCGCTGATGAAATCGCTTCAAGTCGTCGGCGCTAATCCGCTACTCGCTGCCGACCTGCGACTCGGCGCACTCGCGATCTTGAACGCGCCACTTTCGGACGAACATTTTGCGTTCGTTCTCGCGAATTTGCAGAGCGAACAGCGCGGCAGTGCCGCCGAGGTTTTGACGCGGGTTCCGCTATCGACGCCGCAATTTCTGAAGGTCGCGTCGGTCGTCTCGGCGGCCAGCCCGCTCGAACTCGGCAAGCTCTTACTGCCGTTCGCGAAGTCGACCGATGAAGCCGTCGGCCTCGCGCTGGTTGCGGCACTTCACGAGCCAAAGGTCATGGCATCGATTCGCACCGAGCAACTGAAACCGATCCTCGAAAAGTACCCGGCGAAGGTAAAAACCGAAGCGGCGAAACTGTACGCACTGCTCGATGCAGAGATTTTGAAACAGCGAGAGAAGCTCGAATTATTGGCGAAGGAACTGCCGGTGGGCGACGTGCGGCGCGGGCATCACGTGTTCAACAGCGCGAAGGCAGCGTGTGCGACGTGCCACAAGATCGGCTACGTCGGCGGCGCGATCGGCCCCGACATGACGCGGATCGGCAGCATCCGCACCGAACGCGATTTGCTCGAA
>JAYSKW010000498.1:0-4546 GCA_043726085.1 Limnoglobus sp. | reverse complement strand
GTCGAAGCGGGTCTCGCGAATGTCGTCGCACACGAGCGGGACTTTCTCGCCGATGGATGCGGGCGACCGGATGGCAGTGCCACCTACGCGATGTTGTTCAATATTTTGCACGTGGAAGACCCCGTCGAACTGCTGCGAGAAGCCTATCGGGTGCTTGCCCCCAACGGCAAATTGGGCGTCATCCATTGGAAGACTGACCCCGCCACGCCGCGCGGTCCATCGATGGCCATTCGCCCGCAATCGTCGCAATGCCGATTGTGGGCCGAGCAAGCGGGCTTTCATTATCTGCGCGACGAAGACCTTTCGTGTTGCTCGTGGCACTGGGGCATGGTGCTGACGCGACTATCCGGGGGTGCCGTCGCTGACAGCGGGTAGTCGCTTCACGTCTTTCGCTTCAAATGCGATGCCGACGAGTGCGCCGACGGAGACGTCTTCGCCTGCGAATGTAGTCAATCCGCGTCGGAAATGGATCTGCCAGAGTAGTGGAGATTTTGAAGCGAGGACCGCAGAGACGACTTCGCTACCTTCGGCGGAGACGATGATTGTTTCGCGAAATTTCCCTGGCACCAGCGGTTCCGAATCGTGTTCCTGACCGACGAAGTACGTTCGTTTCACGCCCTGGGAAAACGGCCAAGGGATCGGGCCACCCACGTAGCGCTTCGTTCCGACGATCAGCCCGGTCAGCGGCATCGGCGTCCGCGGATATTCTTTGCGGTTGTATGCAGGGTCAGTTGGGTGAAACGAGACATCCTTCGACAGATTGTGCAAGCGAACCTTGAGCGAGAGACAACGCTGTTTACCGGGCTGTCGGCTATCGAGTTGACCATTTCCTTCGTAGGTCGTCACGCGAATCGGCTTCTCTTCCAGCACGGCAAGCGGTTCGATCGCTAAGTCGCCGACGACGAGCCGACCGCCGATCGGTACGCGCAGTTCGGGTGGCACCGTTTCAAAATTCACGTTGAGGATCGAAACTTTATCGCGTTGGGCTTTGCGATACTCGCCGAAAAAGTCCGGGATGTTCGACAGCGGATGCCCGCGATCCGTCGTTCGCAGCCAGCCCCACAGGGCCAAGATCGACATCAGGATCGCGTAGCCAACGACGAAGTACAGCCAACTCGGCGTGCGTTTGGCGATGCCACTCGGTGGTTTTCGCGTTGCCGTTTCTGGAATTGTCGGTGTGGGTGGACTCGCGAATGTCTGTGGTAGTTTCCGGGGTTCCGTTGCGATTTTCTCGACGACTGGCGGATAGTCGAAGCCGAAGATCGGCTGAGGAATGTTATTGGAATCGGAGGTATCCGTACCCACGACGTTGTTGTTGTACACGACCTGCGGGATGGGGATCGTGTCGGGTTCCAGTTCGAGATTGTCGGTTTTTTGCTCGATCCGCAACCGATTCTCGGTGATCGGATCGCTCGGTAACGGTAACAGGAAATCGGGGTGTTGCGGCACCGATTCGGTCAATTGCGTCGAGTCGACGATTTCGGGCATCGACAAGATTCGGCTACTCTTCGGGGAGCCGAATACGCTGTCGTCTTCTTCGCCTGGCTCGGCGAAAATACTCTCTTCGCTTTCTTGCGGTTGCTGTCGGAGATGCGAAAAATCGTTCTTGTTATCGGCGCGATTCGGGTTGCCGAGGCCGACGCCGGTTTCGTCCCAACTCGATACCGGTGGGGCGATTTCGGCAACGATTTCCGGGTGGGGAGTGAGCCGCGACGGCGTTGTCGCCGACGGCGCGACGACGACTTCGCGGCAATGGGGGCATCGCACCTGACGCCCCATGAGTTCCATACCGACGCCCATCCGCCTCGTGCAATGCGAACATGGGAACGTGAGAGTTTGCATGAGTTCTACAGTTATCCCGTCGGATGCATGTGCTTTTGCGATGACATTTATTTAGCGATTTTGCCGGTCGGTGTCGCGTCGCCAGGGACGACGCCCATCGCCCACTTCAACCCGCCGACGAGGTGCTTCTGGAACCGTTCGTCTTTCCAGACATCTTTCTTGTGCCCGAGCGATGTGTAAAAGACTTTGCCTTTGCCTTCCTCGCGGCACCAGGAAATCGCGTAGTCGCCATCGGTCCGCACGACTTTCTGCGGGTCGAACGTGCCTTTTTCCGCGCTGATAATGATGTGCAAACGGTCGCGGCTGTAGGGGGCATCTTTGAAGATGTAAATTTCGTCTTCGTACGGCGTACCTTGCTCGAAACCGGCGGCGGCGGGGTGTTTGGTGTCTTCGATGTTCATCTTGAGCTTCTGGAAACCGGGTGGGTGGCTGCGGAAGTACGCGCCGATGAGTTCGCCATACGCGGGTTCGCCGTACATCGTGTCGGTGGCGCAATGCGTACCGGCGAACGCGCCGCCCGCTTTCACCCACGCGCTCAGGTCTTTGAGTTCGTCTTTCGTCATTGGGTTTCCCGTCGTGAAGAACAGCACGCAATCGACGTTTTTCAGCGTCTCCGTATTGATGCGGCCGCAGTGTTTTAACTCGACGGTCGTGCCGGTGCGGGCGCGATAGTCTTCGCTGTATTTCTCAAGTGCGGTGGTTTCGACTTCGGGGCCGTCCTTCTTCGGTTTGTACTTCACCTTGGCGTCTGGGTCGCCGGTGAACCGGAAACAACTCACGTCGAGATCGTGTTTCGGCCCGATCTCTTTCAATGTCTGCTCGGCGAAGCCGATCGAATCGTGAATGAACCCGCCACTGTGCGTCACCAACAGCACCCGCTTCGGCTTATCCGCCGCAAGCGTGGGTAGCGCGAACGCCGACAAAAGTAACATTGCCCAAAAACGCCGATTCATCAGAAACTCCGATTCATGAGGGAGAGAAACACTACGTTCGTCGCACGACGACGAGCGTGCGATCGTCGGTTGGGGGGCGGCGATTCGTGAACTGATCGAGTTCGCCGAGAATCGCCGACCGGAGCGCATCGGCGGTTGCGGGGCACGATGCTAATCGTTCGTCGATTCGCTCGGTGCCGAAGACATCGCCGTTGCTATCGACGGCTTCGGTCACGCCATCGGTGAAGACCACGACTTGATCGCCGCGTTTCCAATCGACTACGAATTCTGGGTAAAGTAAGCCCGGTGGGCTGACGCCGAGTGGCAGCCGTTGCACGCGGTTGAGCGTGACGCGGGAGCCATCGGAACAGCGGCTGAGTCGTGGCGGAACGTGTCCAGCACTGGCGTAGGTGATCGTGTTCTTGTTGGGGTCGAATACCGCATAAAACGCGGTCACGAACACGCCGGAGTGTCGGTTGTACCGCCCGGCGAGGTTCGCGTTCAAGTGCGTTAAAAACGCACCCGGTTTCGCGGGGTTGGCCGCCGCCGCATGGGCGATGCTGTGCGTGATCGCCATCAGCACCGCGGCGTGGCTACCGTGCCCGCTGACATCGGCGACGAGAATGCCCAACGAGCCATCGGGCAGTGGGAAGAAGTCGTAATAATCGCCACCCGCCAGGCACGCCGCGCGGTAGTACACGGCAACGTCGAGGCCAGGCATCGTCGGCGGCTTGGCGGGTAACAGCGACTGTTGCAGTTCGGCGATGTCTCGCAATTCCGCATCGGCGGTCTCGTTCGCTTTTTGCAGCGCTTGCGATAGCACCAGCGTCTGTGTGGCACGGCCAAATAGGTTCGTCATCCAGACGAGTTCTGGCACTTGTTCCGGCGGAAATGCGTTGCTCTCTTCTCGAGTGACCACTACCGTATTTTGCGCGACGCCATGCTCGAAAATCGGTATCGAAAGTAGCGATCGTTGGCCTTCGAGATACTCCTGTGCGGGGTCGTTCGGGAACAGGTTCAGGTCGTCGATTAGGCGCGGTTCATCCGAGTACAGCAGCGACGAAAGTAAGCCACCAGAGACGATTGGGAAGCGGTCCCAGTGCGTGTACGGATTCGTCGTGTCCGACCACAAATTGAACCGCGTGATGCGGGCGTGTGGCTTTTCCACGCCGCGCCGCGACAACGTCAATTGTCGCGTAGTTGGGAACAATTGACCGAGTCGATGCGTAAAGATCCGATGCATATCTTGCGGGTCGGAGTAGCGGCTGAGTTCCCGCATCACATCGACGCTAATGGCCAAACGGCCCCGCCAGTTACGGGTTTGAGCATCGAAAAAATTGGGTGCGAGAGTCATGACCCGCCTCCGGCGGTGAACGAACCACTACCGGGTGTCGGCTGCGCACCGAACGTTTGAGGTAGTTGCTTAATCTCAACCCAAATTCGCCGCGATTGCAAGTGAGTAATTTTCTTTCGCTGTCAGTGCGTTAAAAATCGTGTGACAAAAAACTTCACTCGCCTGCCATTTCGACGAATTTCCGCTTCCCCGATATTTGTTGCTTGTTTCGTTCGGTATTCTGGGTAAGTTATTGCGGTTACGATCGAGTCTCGTTCTCATTGTCGGTCGGTTTGTCGATTTTTACTCAATTACCGAACGATTTGTAGTAAGTTGACTGGATACATCGAGTTCGATTCGACCAGCGGAGTCGGCTACATGCCTGCTTGGAACGGTATATTCGACCGCCTTCGCCCGAAGTCTTACGGACGTCGTCAAC
>JAYSKW010000497.1:0-2667 GCA_043726085.1 Limnoglobus sp. | reverse complement strand
AACGCGAACAAGCTCTTGAAGTCGAAGGAAGGCAGTACGCTCGATGTCGTGCAATTGGAGGTCGATCAGGAGCGGTTTCGCGCGGAATTTGAGGCGACGAACCGCGCGATCCCTGCGACATTCCGCAAACTGGCCGCGAGTGTCGGTCAGCCCGATCTGCCCGAAACCACCGTGAGCGGCGATCTCGAACTGCCGTTGCCGGAGTACGATCTCGACAAGATCAAAGTCTACGTTCTCAGCGTTCACCCGGAAGTTCGCTCCGCACAGATAGGCGTCGATCGCGCGCAACTCGTTCTGCAACGGGCCATCGTCGAACCGAAGCCGAACGTGACACTGAGCACGGGGTACGTTCGCCAGAACCAGAACAAGTCGAACGACTGGGTGATCTCCGCGAGCTTGCCCTTACCGACGTGGAACAAGAACCAGGGGAACATCTTCGCGGCGAAGGCGCAACTCAGCGAGTCGATCAACGGCGTCGTTCGCGTGCAGAACGATCTCGTGACGCGGTTATCGACGTCGTTTGCGACTTACATTGCCGCGCGGAAGCGTGCGGAAAAGTATCGTGCAGCGATTATCCCGAAAGCCGAGGAGAGTTATCGGCTCTCGCTGAAAGCGTACCAAGGCGGGCAGTTCGAGTACCTGCGCGTGCTGCAAGCTCAGCGAGTGTTAGCCGAAACGCGGCTGGAATACGTGCGGTCGCTCGGCGAGATGTGGCAAGCCGGTAGCGAGATTGCTGGCTTCATGCTCGAAGACCAATGGCCCGTACAAACGAATTGAAGCGTTGCCCGATCTCGTCGGATCGCGTAAACTGCCAACATGTCATTCTCGTGGCGAACTCGATTTCTGATGTTGGCGCTGTTGGCGTGCTTGCCAATGCTGACGCCACCGAACTTCTGCACGTGCCAACTCCTTTCAATTTGCGGCCTGCCTTCGGAGCATTCTTCAGAAGTCCCATCGGATGACACGGCGCTGTCTCAATCCGATTCTGAGTGTCACTGTGCCGCCCGAATACCGACGACTGTCCCGCATTACGACGCACCGTTACCGGTCGTTTTATTCGATGGTTACGTTACAGAACTGCCGCGAATACTCGTCCCGCTGAATTCCCGCACGCAACCTCGCATCGCGCCATCGATCACTTCCAATTCGCTATTTTTGCAGCACTGCGCGCTGATTCTCTAATCGATCCCATCGCTTGCGGAATATCGGTACTTCCCCATCATCTACTCGAAGGCAATCCTAATGTCTGAAAGTCCACGCGCGGTTCGCGGTCGCTTGAACCGGTTCGTACGGGCAATCCTTTCGACGATCCCCACGATTGTCGTGTTGGCAGGTGCCGCCGCGATCGGGTGGTGGGGACACCATAACGAGTGGAAACTCCCGAAGTTCTCCGCACTCAATAGCGAAGTCGAAGAGGCGGACGACTGGTGCAAGGAGCACAGCGTGCCGGAATCGATCTGCATCGAGTGCAAGCCGGAGCTTGCGCCGAAGCAGAAAGCGGTCGGTTGGTGCAAGATTCACGGCATCCCGGAATGCGTGTTGTGCAACCCGGCACTCGCGCAAACGCAGGAGCCTGCGGCGGTTTCGCTCGGCGATTTGGATCGCGCGAAACGCGGTCTCGATTTCGCCCCGCGACCGGAAAACAATCCGATCTGCAAAACGCACCTACGACGCATCCAGTTCACCGATGCCGCCACCGTCGAGAAAGCGGGTATCGCAGTCGAACCGGTTTGGCTGGCACCCGCAATTGAGTTCGTCGCAGCGCCCGGCGAAATCGGCTACGACCAAACGAAGGTGGCACACCTTTCGAGCCGTTCGCCCGGTTCGGTGTGGCGCGTGTTCAAGCACCTCGGCGACACGGTAAAAGCGGGCGATGTACTGGCGTTAATCGATGCCTCCGAAGTTGGAAAATCGAAGGCCGAACTGCTTCAAGCGTTCGGGTTGTTGCAGTTGAAAACGCAAACGCTCGCGAGTGTGAAAAGCTCGGGCGGGGCGGTACCCGAGGTACGCGTGCGTGAAGTGGAGGCAGCGCTGCGCGAGGCGGAGATTCGCCTGAATGCGGCACGACAGTCGCTGGTGAATTTGGGATTGCCACTAGAAAAGTCTGAGATTCAAGGCCAGAACGCCGATCAACTCGAAGCGAAGTTACAATTTTTCGCGATCCCCAACGATGTAGCCAAGTCGCTCGATCCGAAGTCGACGACGTCGAATTTGCTACCGCTCGTCGCACCGATGGATGGCGTCATCGTCTCGCGGGATGTCGTCACGGGCGAGGTCGTGAACAATGCCCAGATTTTATTTGAACTCGTTGACACGCGATTTTTATGGCTGACACTCGATGTGAAAGGCGAAGACGCCAAACGACTGAAACTCGGCCAACCGGTCCGTTTTAAATCCGATTCCGACGACGAACAATTGACCGGGAAACTCGCCTGGACGAGCACGCAAGCCGACGTGAAAACGCGCACGGTAAAAGTCCGTGCGGACATCCCCGACCCGACCGGAAAGTATCGCGCCAACAGCTTCGGCTCGGGCCGCGTGATCCTGCGCGAAGAGACGGAAGTCGTGTCGGTGCCGAACGACGCGATTCAATCCGACGGCTGTTGCCAGATTGTTTTCGTACGCGATAAGGACTTCTTAAAGTCCGAATCTCTGAAGGTGTTTCAC
>JAYSKW010000496.1:0-1629 GCA_043726085.1 Limnoglobus sp. | reverse complement strand
GTGCTGGGCCTGGCCGAGAGCGGCCACGACTACTTCCTGCAATTCACCGACGCCCGCCCCGACACTGGCGGCCTCAGCGGCGCGACACCATCGGAGGCGATGACGTGGGGTAAAGTCGATCCGGGCAAGCTGCCGGGTACGGTCACGTGCTACGTCGATTCAACGATCGCACTGCCACTGCTGACCGCATACGCACTCACCCGCCACGAAAAACGCGAGCACAAACGCTACATCGACAAGCTGCCAATGCTGACGCAGAAACTCCGTGAACGCTACGAGGAAATCTGCAAGGCCCGCACGGAGTGACGGCTGGCTTGACGGCGCGACTTCATTCGGCGTAACCTTCGGACGATGAAATCGTTCCGGAGGCCGATATGCCCGCAGAGTTGACGAGGGATTGCGAACCGACGACGCCGATTGGCTGGCTGCCACACCTGTGGCGACACGTGTTGTTTCCCGGCTTGCCGGATGCCAACGTGCGAGTTCGCTTGCTGCCGTTGCTGTTCGTGTTGCTGTTGCCCGCGCTGCTTTTATACCCGAGTCGTTCGTTCCATTTACTCGAACCGGACGAAGGCCGTTACGCAGAGATCCCCAAGGAAATGCTAGATCGCGGCGAGTGGGTCGTCCCGACACTTCAAGGCGAACCGTATCTCGACAAGCCCCCGCTCATGTATTGGCTCGTGAAACTGAGCTACCAATGTTTCGGCGTCAACGAGGCGGCGGCGCGGCTCGTGCCTGCGATTTGCGTACACCTCACCATCCTGTGCATCTATCTGATCGGGCGCAGAAGTGTCGGCGAACGCGCGGCGTTCTGGGCCGCGATGCTGCTCTGCGTGGCACCCGGTTACATCGCCGTCGCACGGCTATTGTTGCTCGATGGCCTGCTCACGTTATGCGTGACACTCTCGATGTTGTGCGGTTTCGAGGCGGTGCGAACGGGGCGATTCCTGCGCTTCTGGTGGGTGGCCGCCGCCGTGGCGTCGGGCCTCGGCTTCCTTACGAAGGGGCCGATCTCGGAGATCCTGCTGTTACCGCCGCTGTTCGTTTTCGCGTGGCTTTCCGGGCAAGCCGCCGTCGTACGCTTTCGGCACGTGGCCCTGTTCGCGTCGATCGTCGTGGCCGTCAATGTCCCGTGGTACGTGGCCATTTATCTGCGGGAACCGGCGTTCCTGATGCACTTTTTCTGGGACCACAACGTCATGCGGTTCCTTCAGCCGTTCGACCATTTGCAGCCGGTCTGGTACTACGTGCCGATTCTCATCGGCGGGTTGCTGCCGGGCACGCTATTGTTCATTCCGTACGTGTGGAACTTGTTGAAGGGTACGCAAACCGTGGCGATGTCGCGCTCGCCAGCGGGCGGGTTCTGGTTGCTCGCGGGCTGTTGGTGCATGTTGTTTTTCAGTATCTCCGGGTCGAAGTTACCGACGTACATCCTGCCCGCCTTCCCGTTCCTGTGCCTCGCGCTCGGCGAATATGTGGCCCGTTCGCGTTGGAATCACGCCTGGGGCACGCGCGGCCTGATCGGCGGGTTTGCCGCGATGATCTTCGCCGCGCACACGTTCGCGATGCCGTGGTACGCCAAAGCGCGTTCGCCGTTCGGCGACCCGGAAGCGATTGCCGCGTTCGTCG
>JAYSKW010000495.1:0-2198 GCA_043726085.1 Limnoglobus sp. | reverse complement strand
GAAGCGAGTGGCCACGAAGTTCGATGTGACGAAAGACGGCGAACTCCGCGCGGTGAACGGCCCCGGCGACCTGCAAACCGAAAAGACCTTCGATAACTTCCTTCTGCAAATCGAGTGCAAAACCAACGGCGTCGCGCTCAACAGCGGCATCTTCTTTCGCTGTTTGCCCGAACAGTATCAGAGCGGCTACGAGATGCAAATTCAGAACGCGATCGTCGGCGACGACCGCACCAAACCGCTCGACTACGGCACCGGCGCAATTTATCGCCGCATCGCGGCTCGTAAGGTGGTGGCCAACGACAAGGAATGGTTCGCCATGAGCCTGCTTGCACACGGTGCGCAGTTCGCAACCTGGGTGAACGGCTACCCCGTCGTCAGTTGGACCGACGACCGCAAACCCGATGAGAACGCCCGCAAAGGGCTGAAACTCGGCAAAGGGCACCTAAGCATCCAGGGTCACGACCCCACCACCGATCTGCTGTTCCGTAACATGCGAATCGTCGAACTCGATGCCGCGAAGCGGGAGTGATACGCGACGTGAAAATCGAGTCGGAGTTGCCAAACAAATGGAGCGACTCGGTTCTGTCCGCGCTCTTAACGCAGCTCTACATCACCGAGCCGTTCGATCCATACAAAACTCGTTACCCGGACTGCCCTCTGTAATTTTTAACCAGTTGAAACAAGCACAACTATGCTCGACGCAAACTTTATCCGCGACAACCTCGACGCCGTGAAGGCGAACTGTGCGAATCGCAACGTCAAGGCCGATGTCGATGCGGTGGTACGGCTCGATACCGAACGCAAGCAACTTCAGAAATTGTCCGACGAAACCAAGGCGAAACAGAACGAGATCAGCAAGAAGTTCCAGACAGCGAAACCCGACGAGCGGACGGCACTGAAGGACGAAAGCACGAAGCTTAAAGAACAGGTTGCGGTACTCGATGGCAAAATGAAATCGGTCGAAGAACAGTTGCGAATTTCATTGCTGCCGATCCCGAACATGACGCACCCCGACGCGCCGGTGGGGCACGATGCGGCGGCGAATACCGTCGTCTATCGCCATAAGGAACCGACGAAGTTTCCGTTCAAAGCCAAGGACCACGTCGAACTCGTCGAATCGCTCGACCTAGCCGACTTCGAGGCGGGGGTGAAAGTGACGGGTAACAAGTTCTATTTCCTCAAAAACGAGGCGGTGCTACTCGAACTCGCGCTCGTGCAATACGCGATTCAGAAGCTGGTGGCAAAGGGTTTCACGCCGATCATCACGCCGGACTTGGCCAAGGTCGATGTCCTCGAGGGCATCGGCTTCTCGCCGCGCGACAACGCCGAGACACGGCAGATTTACACGATCGCCGATACCGATTTGTGCCTGATCGCCACGGCAGAAATTACACTCGGCGGGATGCACCGCGATGAAATTTTGGACGAGGCGAAATTGCCGATGAAGTACGTCGGGTTGTCGCACTGCTTCCGCACCGAAGCCGGTGCCGCTGGGCGCGACACGCGCGGGATTTATCGCGTACACCAGTTCACGAAGGTCGAAATGTTCGTGTATTGCATGCCCGAACAGAGCGATGCGATTCACCAGGACATTCGCAAGATTGAAGAAGAAATCTTCGAGGGGCTGGGCCTGCCGTTCCATGTGATCGACACCTGCACCGGTGACCTCGGCGGCCCCGCGTACCGCAAGTACGACCTCGAAGCGTGGATGCCGGGCCGCGGCAAAGACGGCGAATACGGCGAAGTCACGAGCACTTCAAACTGCACCGATTACCAATCGCGACGTTTAAACATCCGCTACCGTCCGAGCGGCCAAAAGGGCACGAAGTTCGTCTACACGCTTAACGGCACCGCCGTCGCCTGCACGCGCGCGATCATCGCGATCCTCGAGAATTATCAGCAAGAAGACGGCTCGGTGCTCGTACCGGAGGTGCTGCGACCGTGGATCGGCAAAGACAAAATCGAACGCAAACCGCGTTGATCCCGCAATTTGACAGATGAAAATCCGGTGAGGCGACGGAATTCGTGTTGAAACCGCACGAATTCCGAGCTACACATATTAATGGGCTATGAGTGGTTGCCCGCCTGCCTAACACCGCTACCTTGCGGTTCGTACGAGTGATGCTTCCGAATGATTCGACGGGAGACCGAATGACACGACGCCACGCGATCTGCGGTGTCGGTGCCGTAATGCTGGC
>JAYSKW010000494.1:0-4458 GCA_043726085.1 Limnoglobus sp. | reverse complement strand
GCGTATTTGCCGACGACGACCGGCGTCGAAAAGTAACAAGTCAGCGCCTTCTTCTCCCAGACTTTCGTCGGGGAAACCGTGTCGCCACTCGTTGTTAGCCGAACGGCGATGCTGCCAGCCGTGACCGAACTGCCGATGACGAGATCGTTGACGATGACGGGGCTGGTCGAACTTTCGTTGAGCTTATCCTTGAATGGCACCGCCCAACGCTCCTTGCCCGCAAGCGAAATTGCACGCAAATGCGAACCCGTAAGGAAGACGATCTCACGCTGCTCGCCTTTCCCGTGCGCCACTGGCGAGGCGTAACTCGCAGCATCGTCGGTGACTTTCCAGGCGACGGTGCCCTTCTCGACATCGAACCCAACGAGGCCCGAACCCTTACCGCCGACCATCACGACGACGGTGTTTCCTTCGACGATCGGCGACATCGAGATGCCGAAGAACAGGTTGCCCGTGTCGAACACCTTGAGCGTATCGACCTTCCATTTCACGTCGCCGGTTTTGGCATCCCAACACGCGAGAATGCCGGTGCCGCCGAGCGTGAAGACGCGGCCATCGGCGACGACGGGCGTGCTACGTGGCCCCTTCCCGAACGGTGGCGCGAACGCCTCCCGCGTGTAGCTTTTCAACCATTTCTCGGTGCCCGTTTTCGCATCGTACGCCGCCAGCGCGTCGGCATCTTGCCCCTTCGGTTGAAAGAACGCATACACGACGCCATCCGCCACCACCGGCGAACTGTGCGCAAATCCGAGCGCGTGCTTCCACGCGACTTTCGGTTCGCCCGTCCACGCCTCGACTTTTTCCGACGAGACATTATCGCGGTTCGGCCCGAGGAACTGCGGCCAATCGGCGGCACGCAGAATCGGGGTCGTAACCCACGCGATGGCGAGAGTGAGCAGTGTGCGTAGCATCGGTCACCAGTTTGTAGGCCAAGTCTCGGTTCAGAAGTCTTACGACTTCCGTTATGAAGAGTATATTCGGTGGGAAGTCGCGCGACTTCGACTTCGGAACGCATTCGACCTGCCCTTCCGCTATCGGTGGCGGTGGGGTATATGCGTATCGAGGAGTGTGCCATGCGCGACCGTTTCTTGATTCTGGTGGCTGTCGGTTTGCTTGCGATTGCGGCGGTTCTGCCGGCGCAAACTCCGGCGGCGCGCGGCACGCATTACCACCGCGATGGCTTCTCCGGAAGGCAACCCGCGTGGGTGGCAGGCGATACGAACGTCGAACTGGAAGAGAAGGATCACCGCATTTCCACCGAACGGTATTACAACGCGCCGTCGTCGGAATATCTGAAGGTCGAATCGAAGCCAAAAGTGGCAGGCACCGACGCGGAATTCGCGCACTATTACTACGAAACGCCCCCGTGCCCCGTGTCGCCAGGGGCCGGTTCGGAAGCGACGGCGAGCGTCTGGATCAAGAGTTTTCGCCAAGGAATTCAGTTGCGGGCACGGGTGGTGTTGCCGAAGGAACGCGACCCGAAGAACCCCGATGCCGCCCTGACGACGCTCATTCTCGGCGATGCGTACCCCGAAGAAAAAGTCCGCCAGTGGCACCGATTGACGCTCGGAAACCCCGCCGAAGGGCTGCGCAAACAGCTACCCGTATTGCGGACGAAACTCGGTCGCGACATCGACCCGACCGACGCCTACATCGACCGCCTGGTGCTAAACGTGTTCGCCGGTGCGGGGTCTTCCGAAATGTGGATCGACGACCTCGACATCGGCCCGTGCGACATCGACCCGAAGAAGCCCACTCGCGGCATCGGTCGGCCTGTGAGCATTACGAAAAATATACCCGGCGACTTACCGGGAACGATGCCGAACGGCATCGCGCACCCGTACGCGGTGGAGTTCGTGGCGGGGCGCATTTTGATTAACAAAAAGCCATTTTTCATGCGTGCGGTGCGGCACACGGGGCAGTCGCTCAAAGGGCTGCGCGACATCAATTTTAACACGATCGCCTTCCCCGCCGGTACCGACCCGGCGCTGATCGACGACGCCGTCACGAAGAACAGTTTCATGGTGATTGCGGGCGTGCCGTTGGTGGGCGAACTCGGCAACGAGACGCCGGTGAGTATCGGCCGCGATGCCGACCGGTTGGCCGAACATTTCCGCCGGTTCCGCTCCGGCGACGGCGTGCTGATGTGGGATCTCGGTGGCGGCCGCACGACCGAACAACTCAAGGCCGTATCGCGAACCGCCGAGACGCTCCGCGAGTACGACCCGCGACGCCCGCGTGCCGTCGACCTCTGGGATGGCTACTCGGCGTACTCGGAATATATGGACGTAATCGGCAGCCACCGCTGGCCGTTGTTCACGGGGTTGGAACTCGATAAATACCGCGAATGGCTACTGCAACGACGCACGTTGACCGCGCCGGGCAAGCTGATGTGGACGTGGGTGCAAGCCCATAGCGAGCCGTGGTATTTGCAGGTGGCCACGGGGCAACCGAACCCCGACACGCTCGATTCGCCGCTCGGCCCGCAGCCCGAACAAATCCGCCTCCTGACGTACCTCGGCCTGGCGTGCGGTTACCGCGGCCTCGGCTTCTGGACGGATCGCTTCCTCGCGCCCGACCCCGCCAACATGCCGATCAGCACGACCGGCGGCGCAGCACGAAGTACCTCGAATAACAGCCGCGATCGACTCATCGAACTTTCGTTTCTGAACGCCGAACTCGAACTGCTCGAACCGATCTTGTTCACCGCCGAAGACGAAAAAACCATCTGGGTTCCCACGTCGCACTGGGGCGTGAAGGCGGCGATCATTCGCGGCAAAAAAGGCATCCTCGTTCTACCGATGTGGCTCGGGAGTGGTTCGCAACATTGCCCCGATCAGGGCGCAATCGACAACCTGAAAATCACCGTGCCGCTGGTGCCGGAAGGCTACGACCCGTGGATGCTGACACCGGCGACGTACGAAAATCTCCGTTCGACCGGCGGCGTGAAATCGGTACCCGGTGGCTTGGAAATCACGATCCCGAAGTTCGACCTGACGGCCGCAATCGTCCTCACGAACGACCTCACGCCGGAAGGCATCGTCGTCCGCTGGCAGGATAACATCCGCAACGGTTCGGCTCGAAAAGCGGCCCAATTGGCGAAAGAACAGGCGCTCGAAATCTTCGACAAAGTGCGAACCGTCCACGAAGCCCTGGCACCGATCGCGCCCGATGTGCGCGGTTCGGACGACCTCTTCGCGCAATCGCGGCAGTCGATTCGCCGTGCGGAAAAGGCGATCGATAACGGTCAGCCCGACATCGCCTGGCGCGAGGCGCGGGCATCGCTTCGGCCATTGCGAATCATCATGCGCGAGCATTGGAAAAACGCGACCGCGTCGTTGACGACGCCGACCGCCAGCCCGTACGCCGTCGGCTTTTACACGCTGCCGAAACACTGGGAACTGGCCCGCCTGATTCAGAACGCAGTTCAGAACGGACAAGTGTTGCCGAACGTCGTGCGGTCGGGTGGCTTCGAGCTGAGCGAAGCGGCGCGACCCGAGGGTGCGGCGGTGCAGTCGGTGCCCGGCTGGGTGGCCCGCGAAAGCCACCTCGACGCGGTCACGCCGACGGCATCGATCGTGAATGTCACCGACGAAATTCGCGACAAACCGCCGGAGAAAGGTCCACCTCCGAGCGTGCAGCCGAACCTCGGCAAGCACTGCCTGAAGCTGCGCGTCACGGCGAACCCGTCGCCACTCAACAAGAACTTTCGCCCGCCACAAGCGCTCGAACGAGTCTCCGTGGTGGCCGAGTCGCCGGTGTTTGAAGTGCCGCCGAAATCGTGGGTGCGCATCGGCTTCTGGGTGAAGGTGCCATACGCGATCGAAGGCTCAGCCGACGGCGTGGTCGCGTTCGATTCCGTCGGCGGCGAACCGCTCGCCGTCCGCATCGGCTCGACCGGCCGTTGGAAGCAACACTTCCTCTATCGCCAAGCCCCCGCCGACGGCAAAATCGCGATGACCTTCGCGCTCACCGGCCTCGGCGAAGCCTACTTCGATGACCTCAAAATCGAACCGATGACAACGGGCAGCGAATCGCAGATGCGGCGGTAAAACCTCGAAGAACATCGTGGCGCTGATGAGATCGAAAAGCCCAGGGACGATCGTCCCTGGGCTTTTTGTTGCATTCCTCGCGGCGATTCGGCATAATTCACTTCCACCCTGCCGTGTCTCCGCGTTTCGAGGATCCTCTCTCATGCGATTTCTGTTTGCACTTACGATTGTGGCCATCGCGGCCACTGCGGCTCTGGCGAAAGACATCAGTTGGCAAAAGACCGTGCTCGACCGCAAGTTCCGTTCCGAGGGCGTGGCCGTCGGCGATGTGAACAAGGACGGCAAAAAAGACGTCATGAACGGGGAGTATTGGTACGAAGCTCCCGACTGGACGCCGCACGAAATGCAGCCACCCGTCGACCACAAAGACGGCCTTGGCAACTATAGCCGCGTGTTCGCTTGCTGG
>JAYSKW010000493.1:0-1057 GCA_043726085.1 Limnoglobus sp. | reverse complement strand
GCGCGGCCTCGATTTCGCGCCGCGACCGGAAAACAACCCGATCTGCAAAACGCACTTGCGACGCATTCAACTCACCGATGCCGCCACCGTCGAGAAAGCGGGCATCGCGGTCGAACCGGTTTGGCTGGCAACCGCACTCGAATTCGTGGCAGCACCCGGCGAAATCGGTTATGACCAAACGAAGGTGGCCCACCTTTCGAGCCGTTCGCCCGGTTCGGTGTGGCGCGTGTTCAAGCACCTCGGCGACACGGTGAAAGCCGGCGATGTGCTGGCCTTGATCGATGCCTCCGATGTCGGCAAGGCGAAAGCCGAACTGCTTCAAGCGTTCGGGCTGTTGCAGTTGAAAACGCAAACGCTCGCGAGTGTGAAAAGCTCGGGCGGGGCAGTACCCGAGGTACGTGTGCGTGAAGTGGAGGCAGCGCTACGCGAGGCCGAGATTCGCCTGAATGCAGCACGACAGTCGCTGGTGAATTTGGGGCTGCCGCTGGAAAAGTCTGAGATTCAAGGCCAGAACGCCGATCAACTCGAAGCGAAGTTGCAATTTTTCGCGATCCCCAACGATGTAGCCAAGTCGCTCGATCCGAAGTCGACGACGTCGAATTTGTTACCGCTCGTCGCACCGATGGATGGCGTCATCGTCTCGCGGGACGTCGTCACGGGCGAGGTCGTGAACAATGCCCAGATTTTATTTGAACTCGTCGACACGCGATTTTTATGGCTAACACTCGACGTGAAAGGCGAAGACGCCAAACGACTCAAACTCGGCCAACCGGTCCGTTTTAAATCCGATTCGGACGACGAACAATTGACCGGGAAACTCGCCTGGACGAGCACGCAAGTCGACGTGAAAACGCGCACGGTAAAAGTCCGTGCGGACATCCCCGACCCGACCGGAAAGTATCGCGCCAACAGCTTCGGTTCGGGACGCGTGATCCTTCGCGAAGAAGTGGAGGTCGTATCGGTGCCGAACGACGCGATTCAATCCGACGGCTGTTGCCAGATTGTTTTCGTACGCGATAAGGACTTCTTAAAGTCCGAATCTCTGAAGGTGTTTCAC
>JAYSKW010000492.1:0-7420 GCA_043726085.1 Limnoglobus sp. | reverse complement strand
TTGTTTGTGACACTGTTCTTGAGGTGATTTTCCTTTTCTCCCTCTGTGTTCTCTCTGGCTTGCTTTGTTTCTTTCTTTCTTTCTTTGTTTATTTCTTGGTGGTGGCGGGTTTATCTCACTATCAACGTATTTCTCTTCTCTTACTCTTCATCCAATCAGACCGATGTCGGCAGTTGCAGTAGACATGACAGTGACCTTGAGTGAAAGAAACGGCGATGTGGAAAATGATACGACAACGACGTCGCACGTGGAGCATCAAAATCGAACTGTGCCTATTTCGATTTCACCACAGAGTTACAGAGTACACAGAGAAGCATAAATACTTCTCATTCTGACTCACAACTCACAACTAATCACTGTCCACTACTATCCAACAAACACGCCACCCGTGAATCCGCTAATCGAATCAAAATCGAACTGCGTTGTCGGCGTGCCACTCGCGGCGATGTTCGCGCCGAGGTAGCCCGTCACTCGCGACCCGGCCCCTGCGCCGGAGCCGACGACCAAGTCGGCTTTCGTGTCGCCGTCGAGGTTCTTCACGGCGACGCGAATGCCGCCGCGACTGTTGACGTCGCCGCCGAAGAAGTTTGCGAGATTCACGTACTCGTTGGTTAGCAGACTCTTGCCATCGAAGGCCAGCACACGCGGCCCGCCACCAGGGCCGCCACCTGCGATCAAGTCCGCGAAGCCGTCGCCGTTGATGTCGCCCGCCGTCACGAAGATACCGTTGCGTAAGGCTTGCTCGAACGCGAAGAAGTCGCCGAAAATCTTCACCGGCGTGCCAGTCAGTGATTTTCCATCGAACGCCGCGACACGCGGCCCGCCACCGAAACCTGCGACCACGATGAGGTCTGCGACGCCATCGCCAGTCATGTCGGCGATGGCCGATCGTGCGCCGCCACGGAAACTCGTGTCGTCGATGCCGAAGAATGCGGTCAGTTTCGGGAAGCCGACCGCCCCGCTGTAAATGTCCACCCGAGGCCCCCCGCCTTCATCGGGCGTGATCGCAAGATCGGGAATCCCATCGCCGGTGACATCGCCTGCCGAGACGTATACGCCACCGGTGAACGAAGCTTCAAACGGATCGACGCTGAACAGTTCCGCGAGCGATTTGCCATCCAAAATGCGAACTTGCGTCGCTCGCCCTGGCCCCGTACCGATAATGAGATCGGCAACTCCATCACCGTTGAAGTCGGCACTCACGGTGCGAACGCCGCCGGTGAAGCCAGGGAACGCGGTCACGCTGAACCGTACCGATTTGTCCGCGTTAAACAGCGTGACGTTACTCCCACCGGCATCGGACCCGACCGCGAACTGCGACACGCCGACGAGCGACTCGGTCGGTCGCGTGACTGACAGATTTTGCAACACGGAAGTGGCTGCGGTGTAGTTGGCATCACCCGCTTGATCGGCCCGCACAACGATTTCGCCACTACCCGTAATCGTCAGCACGTTCCCCGAAACGGTGCCCGGCCCACTCACCACGTTGAACAACACTGCGACTCCCGACGCGCCGCCACTTGCTATGAGCGGAACCGTCCGTCCAAACGTGAATGACACGGGCGACAACGGTGCGAATGCGATCGTCTGTGCGAGTTTGTCGATCGTGAACGTCTGTTGGACGCTGACCGCAGGCGTAAAGTTGGCGTCGCCCGCTTGGCTGGCCTCAACGACAATGAGACCCGCACCGGTGATCGTGAGTGTGTTACCCACAATCGTGCCAGGACCGCTGATGACAGTGAATGTGACGGCCAATGTACTGTTGCTGTTGCCGGTCAGCGTTTGCGGGGCGGTGCCGAACGGCAACGTTCCGACTGGTGCCGCGAACGCGATCGTCTGCGTCGCCTTGTTTACCGTCAGCGTCTGGTTCACGGCGACTGCGGCCGAAAAGTTACCACCGCCCGCTTGATCGGCTTGCACGACGATGTCGCCCGCACCCGTCACCGTCAGGATGTTGTTCGAGATCGCTCCCGGTCCGCTCACCACACGGAAGGTGACCGCGTTACCCGAAGCCCCACCCGTGGCGTTCAAGTCGACCGTTATACCCGATGCGAAACCGACGGGTGGTAGGGCAGCGAACGCGATCGTTTGCGAGAGCGGTGTAATCGCGAACGTTCGCGAAATTGTGGCATCGAGGTAGTTGCCGTTCCCCGCCTGGTCGGCACGCACGACGATATCGCCCGCTCCCGTTACGGTAAGAACCGTACCCGACAAAGTACCGGGACCGCTCACCAAAGTGAAGCTGACGGGGTTGCCCGTGATGCCACCCGTCGCGATCAAGTCGATCGTTAGGCCGAGTGCGAATGTCACGGGCTGCGGCGTCGCAAATACGATAGTCTGAACGGCCTTATTCACTGTGACGGTCGATTGAACCAACGTGGCTGCGTTGAAGTTCGCGTTACCCGTTTGGTTCGCATTCACGACGATGTTGCCCGCACTCGTAATTGTGAGCACGCTGCCGGAAACGGTTCCCGGCCCGCTGACCACACTGTAAATGACCGCGTTCCCCGATACCCCGCCCGTGGCATTCAGATTGACCGTCAGCCCCGGTGCGAACGTCGAAGGTGCCGGTGTGGTGAACGTAATCGTCTGCGAACCGAGGTTGACGATCACCGTTTGCTGGACCGCCGTTGCCGCCGTGAAGTTGGCGTTCCCCGGTTGGTTGGCCTGGACCACGACACTCCCCGCGCCCGAAATCGTCAGCACGTTCCCCGCGAGCGTTCCAGGGCCAGAGACTACGGAGAATATCACCCCGAGGCTCGAACCGGCGCTGGCACTGAGGTTGACCGTCAGCCCCGGTGCAAAAGTGACCGGTGCAGGCGCGGTGAATGTAATCGTCTGCGAGGCTTGATTGATGACGAACGTGCGGTCGATATTCGAGGCCGCCAGATAGTTGATGTTCCCACTTTGGGTGGCCCGCACGACGATGCTGCCAACACCCGTGACGCTAAGCGTGGTACCGGAAATCGTCCCGGGGCCGCTGACCACGACGAACGAAACGGGAAGGCCGGGCACGGTACTGATGCCACTTAAGTTGATCGTTAAATTGTTCGCGAACGCCGTGGGTGCCGGTGCGTTGAAGGTGATTGTCTGCGCGGCTTTGTTGACGACGAACGTGCGTTGCACCGACGCGGCCACTAGGAAGTTGCCGTTGCCCGGTTGGGTGGCGAGCAAAATGATACTGCCCGCGCCTGTAATCGTAACGGTGTTACCCGAAACCGTGCCAGGGCCGCTCACGATGCTGTAAATGATGGCAAGACCGCTATCGCTGTTGGCAGTCAGGTTGATCGAAGTTACGCCAAATGTCACAGGCGCAGGCGCGTTGAATGTAATGGTTTGAGCGATCGGATTGACGATTAGCGTTTGAGTGTTATCGATCGATACTCCGAAGCTGCCCGACCCATTATACGTCGCTTCGACGATGTAAGTACCGGCAGCGGTACCTGCCGGGAGTATGTACGTCGCGTTGGCCACGCCACCGACGACGTTCACCGTAACGGCGGTGCCGAAGAGGGTAACTCCTTGAAGTAGCCGAAAGGTGATGGTGCCCGACGTCACGTTGGCCGGGCCAGACGAGGTCGGGCTGGTGAGTGTCGCGCTGAGCGGGATGCTCGTCGCGGTTGCGGGAGCGAAATCGATCGGGGCGGGAGTTGCTGCCTGCGTATTGACTGGCCGGTTCGGCAGCACGGCTAAGTAGTTGACGAGAGGCAGCGCGGCGGTATCTTTCTGATCGGTAATGAGTGCATCGATCACCGCGTTGACTGTCGAACCCCAGTAATTGTTCGTGAGATCGATCGTACTGCCCGTCGCACCGGACGCGACGACGGCTACCGGCGAGAAGTCGTTGTTGCGGACTGCGTTATTTGAAATGACCGTGCCGCTGTTGACCAGAAAGCTGGTGTTGAAGAAGTTGAACTGTGCATCCGCACGCGAACCGTTTCCCAACACAACCTGGTCAATATTGAAACTGCTTCCGCGTGCGATCAACTGCCCGCCGGTGTTGACGAGAATTCGGGTGTTGTCGACGCTGTTGGCACCGTTGAGTCTGCTGAAAATCGTTTTCGTTGCCGAAAAAGAACCGCCGCTATTGATCTGAACTCCCGACGTGACGCCAAAGTTAACGTTGTTTTGACTATCCACGATCGCGAATAGGGTTGGCTTCGTTACGGTAAGCGCCCCAACTACGGTGATGTTCGATCTGTCGATGACGACTTTCGAGTCTGCTAAGACATCGAGCGTCGTCCCCGCTGCCACGGTGAAATTGGCTGGGAACACGAATTGCTGGTTGGTGGTGTCTACCCCCAATGGTTTTAGAGTCAGAGTTACATCGGTGGTGGATCCACCGTTGATGTTGACATCCTGAAACCGTTTATTGTTCCCTACGTCCAAAATCGATACCAACTTAGCTTGGACTGCCAATGTACCGTCGAACGCGTTGTTGGTGATGCCATCCGGGTTGAGCGTGATGTCGTTGCTCAGTGCGACCCGATCCCATTCAAACTTACTATCTTTGGCTGAAAAACGGCCTCCCGAATCAACCAAAACGCGAGTGGTGTCTAAATCGTTCGTATTGTTGACACGGCTCAATGTGGCGTTCGATATCGCAATGGAGCCGCCGCTACTGACCTGTATCCCAGTTGTTCCGCCACTATTGACGTTGTTGCGGCCCTCAACGACTGCAAATAAGGAAGGACTTTCGACATTTAAAGCCCCGGCCACCGTGAGGTTGACCAGTCGGTTGATGACGACTTTCGAGTTCGCCGCCACGTTAACGATCGTACCCGACGCGACAAGGAAGTCCGAAAGGAAGGTATACCGCTGGTTTGATATGTCGGTTCCGATCGGTGCGAGAGTCAGAGTCGCGTCAGTAGTGCTACCCGCATTGAAGCTGATATCCCTGAAGCGTTTATTATTCCCCGTATCTAAAAGCGGCACGTACTTGGCCTGTACGAACAAGGTTCCATCGAATGCGTCATTGGTAATGTCGCCAGGGTTCACAGTACTATTGTTGCTAAGTACGACTTGATCCCACGCAAAAGTGCTATCTTTGGCAGCAAAGTTACCACCGGTATCGACCTTGACGCGGGTGGAGTCTAAACCGTTTGCACCACCGACACGGCTGAAGGTAGCGTTTGATGCCGAGAATGACCCGCCACTACTAACCTGAACACCCGACGTAACACCAAAGTTAATGTTGGTTTGGCTATCGACAATTGCGAACGAACTCGGGTTGGAGACATTCAAAGTTCCCGCCACCGTGACAATAACATCACGATTCACCACCACGTTGACACCTGCGGTCACTCCAATTGTCAGTGTCTTCCCTGCGCTCACGGTCAAATTGCCGTTTATCGTATAAGTGCCCGCCTGATCGAACTCGGTGTTCTGATTGATGTTTCCGCTGTAGTTACCCGGCGGTACCGAGGCGGGCACCCATCGCCCTTCGAGTTCTTCCACGTGTATCCGAGCCGATTTCGGCTTTGCTGCGAGAAGGTTTTTGGCGATCCACTTGCGATGGGAAGACGATTTCATCGGATGGCACTCACATTTTATTTTGTAGTTCCGCGCTAAATTTACCAGAACACCCATAATCCGCAAGGGGTTTTTTGTCGATTTGGGAAAATCGTAACAATTCAGCCTATCGTTACATTCGCGATGTGCGGTATGGGCAACCGAGGGAGACATGCGAATCGCGACAGTCAACCATGCGAAACGCGATCTGACGTAAGTCGACTTTTGCATCGTGTCGTGAAGTGTCGTGAAATGACATAGAAGTGCGCGCAAATGACATAGAATTGTCGTGCTCGGTCGATTTCATGTCGCATCCGGTCGATTTTGTGTCGCTATTTGCGCCGGTTCTCGAATCGACCCCGTTCGACATAACCCACGACAAGAGTTCGATATCCGGAATACGGAACAGTGGATCGCGATCAAAAAGTGGCGATTTTGGGTCGCGAAAACCGAAAAAACACCCCAAAAAACGGTTTTGGAGCCTCCGCAATTGTGACTTACGTCGATTCTGGCGTAACCGCGTTGAAACGACTATCGCTGGCAGACGTATATTGACTGAGCTTCTGCACATTCCTCTCCCGACGAGGGTTCCGATCATGTTCGCTGCAACTGGGGTCCGTCGACTGACGGTCGTTCTTGTCGTGGCACTGTCTGCGACGATGTCGCGTGCTGCCGACACGCCGTTACAAGAGATTCTTTCGTGGGTGCCGCACGATGCCGCCGCGTTCGGGCACGTCGATGTCGCCACGGTCTGGAAAAGCAAGCCGATGCTGGCCGTGCGCAAACTCAACCCCGAGAAGATCTTCGATAAGCTGCAAGACATCGCCAACATCGCGAGCATTCCGCCCGAAACCGTTCAAACCTTCACGATCTCCCTGCCAAAAGCGAAGGGCAACGGCGATCAGGCCGCCGTGGTGGCCGCATTCACTTTCAACAAGCCCTACGAACCGAAGAAAGTCGTTTCCGCAATCCGCCTGCTGTTGCAGTTCGACGAAAAGAAAATCAAGGAAGTCCAGCCAGGCATTTACGAGATCGAACAAGGCCCCGAACACATTCGGCTCATTTTGGACAACCCGAACCGGATCGTCGTACTCGGGCCGAAAGCGTTCGATCTGGCGAAGCCGCAAACCGCGTTGAAAGGGCCGATCTCGGACGCAATCGCACTCGCAGCATCGGGGCAACATGCTGCATTCGGCTTGAATTTCGCAAATTTCCCCGATGAACTTCGGATGGAAAACGGCCAAGCCGAACTCGAGCCGTTCAAGCCGCTGTTGTTCGCCGACGCGATCGTCGGCAAGCTCGATGTCGGCGACGAACTCGTGCTGAATATCCTCGCGCGCTGCCCCACTAAGGTGAAGTGCGTCGAAGCCGAGAAGTCGATGGGCGTGGCGCGTACGCTCCTGCAAACCTTGCTGAGTGCAGCGCTTGCGGAGATCGAGAAATCGAAAGACGAAACGCAGCGGAAACTGATCGCCCTTGTCAAAGAATCACAGATCGTACTGCGTTCGGCGAAAATCCAGAGTAACGAGAAAGAAGCCTCCGCGACGCTGACGGTGCGTTCGGACTTGGACATCGAACCGTTGGTCGCGCAAATCACCGGCGCACCGGGCACCGGCCCCGCCAATGCCCGAACGCAGAACAACATGAAGCAAATCGGCATCGCAATGCACAGCTACCACGATGCGATGGGGGCGCTGCCGTCCGCTGCGATCCTCGGCAAGAAGGGCAAACCGCTGCTGTCGTGGCGCGTGCAGGTTCTGCCGTTCGTCGAGCAAGATGGCTTATTTCGGAAGATTAAACTCGACGAGCCGTGGGACAGCGTCCACAACAAGAAAGTGTTCGACGATAACCCGATGCCGAAGGTGTTTGAAGTGGCCGGCACGACGAAACCCGGCGACAAGAACACGCA
>JAYSKW010000491.1:0-1382 GCA_043726085.1 Limnoglobus sp. | reverse complement strand
GGCTCCGAAGGCTAATTGGCCACGGCGATTATTACCTCGGCAACCTGCCCGCGTGGCATGGAGAGTGACGATGCCACTGCTCGCGAGCGACACAATTTTCACGACTGCGGGAACGACCGTAATTGGGGCCGCAGCCACGTGGCTGTTTTTGAAGGCGATGGAAGTATGGAAAATCAGGCGCGACGGCAGTGCGCAGAGGGAAGAGACCATCGTTACCAGACAAGATAAAGCCATCGCGGATCTGGAAGCGAAACTCGCCGCGCAGTGCGCGATCAACGACGAATTGCGGGACGCACAGAGCGGTCTGTCCGATCGAATGCACGACGCCGAATTGAAGTCCGCGAAGGACGTGGCCCGACTCGAAAACCACGTCACGTACCTCGAAAGCCTCATGCGTGCGGCCAAAATCCCCTTTCGCTCGTTCTCGCTGGTCGTGCAGAAAGGTAGCGCGGTTTACGAACTCCCACCCAGCGACGAGGTTAAAGGTTAAATGACTACCGACCAATTCACGGCCCTCGTCGCGGACGTGCACTGGAACCAGAGGGTTTTGCAGTTCATCGTCGCCTTGTTGTTCTTGACGATCGCGGCCACGATTATCGTTTGGTGGGAGGTGCCGTACCTGCTGAGGAAAATCGGCGTCCTAGTCGGGTTGGCTGAGACGAACGCGGCGCTCGCAGACCACAGCAGGAACTGCGCGGTGAAAGCCGTGAAACAAGCCACGTTTGAAATCAAAAACAGCATCAGCACGGCGGCCACAGGGTTGAGCGTGGTGGCCGCCGAGACGTCGAACGCGGCTGTTGCCGCAGCTACGAAATCGTCCGACGCGGCCGTTGCCGCGGCGAATAAAGTCGATGAAGTGATTGAGACGCTGAAAAGCGGTAGCGGCGCACTGTCCCAACTCGACAAACGAACCAATTAACGAGGTGCATTATGCGTCTGATTCTCTCCCTCTTCCTGCTCACGTCGACGCCGTTCGCTTTTGCGGGGCCGCCACCGATCCGGTTGCCGGACATTGCGGCACCGGTCGTTGTTCCGCCTGCCCCCACGCCGACGCCGCCAACTCCCGACGCGACGGTTCAACGTCTGACCGTCGGTGTGTGGTATGTGGTCGATAGCGACGTACCACTACTCGTTTTGTCGTCGACGGACGGGATCGTTACCGCGATCGAGTACGCGGGGCCGATGGTGATGAGAGGCACGTTCATCGACGGCGTCAAGCCCGAGGTACGTACGTTCAAAGGCAAGTTCATTTACTCGATTGAAGCCGCGAAATCGGGCCGATGCGAACTGATCGTCGTGCCAGTCGGGACCTTAAAAACGAGCGATATTTTGCGTCGCACGCTGGATGTTCAAGTGGGTCCGTTGCCGAAGCCTTTGCCACC
>JAYSKW010000490.1:0-2962 GCA_043726085.1 Limnoglobus sp. | reverse complement strand
CGGTGGCAATCCACATTGGGAACCAGCCGCGGAATGCGAGTTCGGCAAATAACAGTTGCGTCATCGGGTCGCCTTCAAAAATATCCGCACGACATCACCTCGCTTTGCCGCAGTACCACGCCCAAAACGATTCGCCGACGGCAAAGAAGAATAGGGCCAACAGCACCCAAACCGTCCATTCGCGTTTGGATCGCTCGTTCGCAATCCCCGGCTCGTTCGCTTGCAAGAACACCGGCTTGAAGCCGAGTAGCTGCTCGACTTCGCCATCGGTCATCGAGGTCAGATCGTCGGTTTCGCGAAGGTCCGGCGCGACGGCGAATCGCGGGCCGCTCAGCGGTTCTTCGCCTTCGATGCCGATCTGATAGACACCGGCGAGCGAAGTATCGGTCGCGGTCACGGTCAGCTTTTTGCCACCCTCGCCACCTGTGGCACGGCCGAGTTTGACTCGTTTACCATCGGGCTGCCGAACCGCGAACGGCTTCGTGGCCTCGGTCGGGTTCCAGATCAGCGTGTCTCCGGCAACGCGGTTGGCACCGCGTGCGGCCTTGCCCGTCAGGTGTTGCAGCGTCATGCGAGCAAACGACAGGTAAGAACCTGCCTTCGCGGGCCAGTTGCTCCAGCGAGCATCGAGCGAACCCGCAACGAGAATAACTTCGCCTTCGCCGATCACGCGCGAACTCAGGAACGGCTTCTGGTCGGTCATCCGCATCAGCACGCGGCCATTCGGCGAGCCGGTCGTTTTGATGCCGATCAAATTCATCACGTCGACGTCGGCCATCACGGTGCGAAACGGTTCGTCTTTGAATCGCTCGAGGTACGATGGCGTGTCGGTGGTATCCGGTGCGATTTTGAACGGCTTGTCTGCGGTGGCAACAATCGCGTCTTCCAGATCGAACGGCAACAAGTTCGCGCCGCTCGTGCCGAGAACCTGGTTGTATCGCGCAGGGACGATGTTATCGCCGAGGCCGATTAGCAACCCGCCGCCGTTCTTCACGTACTCGCCGAGGCGATCGACGAACTCCTTGGATAAGCCCGGTATCCCCGGCCGATCCGCACTCGATGCAGGCACGTTCGCCAGAATGCAGACATCGCACACGCCGAGCAACGCCGGCCCCGCTTCATCGGCGGGCACGACGGTGACACGCACGAAGTAGTTATCGAGATCGCCCGAACTCACTGGCAGAATCGCATTGCGAATGTAATGGCTGCTCGCTTCCTTTGGGTCGCGTGTGTCCGGTGAACCATCGACGATGACGACGCGAAGCTGATCGCGAACCACGATAATTTTATCGAGGCGATTATCGCCGGGCAGGTCGTCGTTGGTGATTGTCGCCGTCACAACACGCGGCCCGGCGGCATCGAGTTTCGCCGTCAATGTCACGGGAAGCGTTTCGCCGGGATTGATGACTTCGATGAGTTCGCCCTCTTTTTCGAGCGATTTTCCATCGACTTCCAACGCCACCGCCACGTTCCGTACTGGCTCTTTACCCGTGTTGCGGATCAGCACCGCGAACGGAATGCGCGTCCCGGAGTGCGGAATTTCCACGCCGGGCGAAGAGATATCGACGACCGAGACGTTCCGCACGGGGCGTTCCGGATTGCCGCACCGCACCAGTAACAGCGTGGCACGCTGTTTGATCTCATCGCACTTCGCCCGAATCGCAGCCGCTTGACGGTCCCAACCGAGCTTCTGCATGTCGGTGAAAATGTAGACTTCTTTGTTCGTCCCCGCACCGCGTTCGAGTGCGCTATGTGCCTCGGTAATCCCCGGCAGCAGGTCGGTCGTCAAACTAGAAAGTGCGATCGATTCGACGATTTGCCGCGCCTGATCAAGGTTCCCCGGCGAGATCGGCCCGAGTGCGGCCACGCGGTCGGCGCAACTGAATATCTGCACGGTCGAGCGCGGTGGCAGGTTTTCGATTGCGGTCAACGCCGCCTCTTTCGCCCGTTCGATTCGCGACTTTTCGCCGTCGCGGGCACCCATGCTGTACGACGTATCGAACACGAACACGGCATCGACACTTTCCCCACGCCCCGCGGCAGTCGATCCACTGAATGTCGGTCGCGCGATCGCAAATGCCAGCAATAACAGCACCGCACACCGCAACAGTAACAACAAGATTTCCTGGAACCGCAACCGTCGGCTGGTCTGTTCGATCGCCTGCTTCAGGAACGTCATCGCGGCCCACGGCAGTGGCCGATAGCGGGCGCGATAGAAGAAGTGCAGCGCCAGCGGCACGGCAATCGCCGCAGCACCCAGCAACATCATCGGAGCAATAAATGACATAGTCGTGTCAGTGAGTTCGGTGGCTAGCGCGGACTGATCTGCAAGCGTTTCACGAGGTAATCGCCCAGGGCCGCTTGCATCGGTTTGTCGGTCACCATGCGGACGTATTCGACGCGCCCGACATCGCAACCTTTCTCCATCGCCTTCAGGTATTCTTGCACGGCACGTAGGTAGGCGGGTCGCAACATGTGTGGGCGCGTCATCAACTGATCCATACCTTCGAGGTCGATGAACCGCACGTTGCCATCGAGCGGGAAATCGATTTCGTCGCGGTGCAGCACGTGGAACAGCACGACTTCGTGGCCGCGAAACCGCAGGTGCCGTAGGCCCTTCAGCATTGGTTCGACATCGTCGAAGCCATCGGTAATCACGAAGACGATTCCCCGACGGCTCACGCGCTCGGCGAGTTGTTCGAGCAACGCCCCGGTGCCCGTTTTGTCGGCGGGTTTAGCTTCTTCGAGCGTCTTGCAAACGACGTTCACGTGGCGCATCTGGCTGCTGCCGGGGAGTTCGGCTCGCCAGTCCGAGTCGAACAACCGCAACGACACCGCATCGCGTTGTTTGACGATCACGTACGTCAGCGATGCCGCGAGCAACTTCGCGTATTCGTGCTTGTTTTGCAGCCCTTCGCCGTACCGCATCGAGTTGCTCGTGTCGGCCACGATGTGTGCGGTG
>JAYSKW010000489.1:0-2572 GCA_043726085.1 Limnoglobus sp. | reverse complement strand
GGCCGCGTGTCTGGCTCGCAAGAAGAACACGCCGTTTACATCGGGCACGATGCGGACGGACACCGTCACCTTCGGGTTCGTGTTGCTCGGCACGGTGCTGCTGGTCGGGGCACTGTTGTTCCTGCCCGCGTTGTGCCTCGGCCCGATTGCCGAACATTACGGGCCGATGCCGTTCGGGCGATAAATTTCAAACCGGAACACCAAAGGAATTTACTGCGATGTCGAATCCACAGACTGTACAAGCAGCGAAACTCGCCCGGCGTGCGAGCCGTCAACTGAGCCTATTCGCGCCGGACCTTTTGAAACAAGCGTTCGGAAGGGCACTCGTCATGCTCCGCCCGGACCTCATGTGGAAGAATCCCGTGATGTTCGTCGTCGAAGTCGGCACGGCACTGTCGATTCTGTACACGGCGTACAAAGCGATCGACCCCGGCTCGTCGATGGCCTCGCTCGGATACTTGATCGCGCTCGATATCTGGCTGTTCCTCACGGTGTTGTTCGCGAACTTCGCGGAGGCGCTGGCCGAGGCACGCGGCAAGGCACAAGCGGACGCACTTCGCAAGACGCGGCAAGACTCCGCGGCGCGGCGACTGAAGCTCGCCGATACGTCGCACGTACCGGCTGGCACGCTCGCAACGTGGCTTCAGGAACAAGAGAAGTTCATCGAGGAAGTCTCTTCGGCACGCCTCAAAACGGGCGATCTCGTGATCGTCGAAGCGGGGCAGGCGATACCGGCCGATGGGGAAATCGTCGAAGGGATCGCATCGGTCGACGAGTCGGCAATCACCGGCGAGTCGGCCCCCGTGGTACGCGAAGCGGGCGGCGACCGTTCGGGCGTGACCGGCGGCACCCGCGTTCTTTCCGATGCCATCCTCGTTCGCGTGACGGCATCGGCGGGGCAATCGTTCCTCGATCGCATGATCGCGCTCGTCGAAGGCGCTTCGCGGCAACGCACACCGAATGAGATTGCGCTTTCGCTCGTGTTGTCGGCGTTTACGCTGATCTTCCTCATCGTCGTCGTCGCACTCTGGCCGATGGCCGCGAACGCGGAAGACTACATGAAGGGGTATCTCGGCATCGAGACTTTACGCAGCCTCGGGACCGACATTCCGACGCTGGTGGCGTTGCTGGTTTGTTTAATTCCCACGACGATTGGCGCGATGCTATCCGCAATTGGCATCGCGGGTATGGACCGGGCGTTACGTGCGAACCTGATCGCCAAGAGCGGCAAGGCCGTCGAAGTCGCGGGGGACATCGACACGCTGTTGCTCGACAAAACGGGCACGATCACGCTCGGTAACCGGCGGGCGACGCGGTTCATCCCGTTGGACAATCTCGCTGCGTCCGAAGTCGGTTTGATTGCCGCTCTGTCGAGCGCGGCCGACGAAATGCCCGAAGGCAAAAGCATCGTCGACCTGCATCGCCGTACGCCGGGTGCCAATACGGCCTCGCCGCCCGCGGGGTCGCGCTTCATCGGTTTCACCGCACAAACCCGAATGAGTGGCGTCGACTTGCCCGATGGCCGGATGATTCGCAAAGGCGCATCCGATGCGGTCGTGAAATACGTTCAGGCACAGGGTGGCACCGTGCCGCCGAAAATGAACGAACAGGTGAACCTGTTCGCGTCGCAAGGTTCGACGCCGTTGCTGATTGCCGAAGGGAATCAAATCGTCGGCCTCGTCGTGCTCGAAGACATCCTGAAGCCGGGGATCAAGGAGCGTTTCGACCGGCTCCGTAAGATGGGCATCCGCACGGTGATGGTGACCGGCGATAACCCGCTGACCGCGAAAAGCATTGCGGAACAAGCCGGTGTCGACGACTACATCGCCGAGGCGACGCCGGAAGCCAAGCTCGCGTACATTCGCAAGGAACAACACGGCGGCCGCCTCGTTGCCATGATGGGCGACGGCACGAACGATGCCCCGGCGTTGGCACAAGCCGACCTCGGCGTCGCGATGAACTCGGGAACGCAGGCCGCAAAAGAAGCCGGCAACATGGTCGACCTCGACAGCGACCCGACGAAACTCATCGAAGTCGTCGAGATCGGCAAGCAACTCCTGATGACGCGCGGAGCGCTCACTACGTTCTCGATCGCCAACGACTTGGCGAAGTATTTCGCGATCGTCCCGGCGCTGTTCGCAGGCACCCTACCCTGGCTCAAGTCGATCGACGTGATGAACCTGACGTCGCCGACCTCGGCGATTCTGTCGGCAGTGATATTCAACGCGCTGATCATCCCGCTGCTGATTCCGATCTCGCTGAAGGGCGTCACCTACCGACCCGTCGGGGCGGATGCACTACTTCGCCGCAACCTGCTGATCTGGGGTCTCGGCGGCGTGATCGTGCCGTTCGTCGGCATCAAGATCATCGACGTCGTCCTGACAGTCATTGGCCTCGCATAATTCGGCTTGATTTTGCCGATTCTGGTAGCCGCAGGTCTTTAGCCTGCGTTCTCCCACCGGCTACGGCTGAAGGTCGTGATGAGTCTTCGAGACACGACGTTTCAAGCGACTGAAATGCACTTGTTGTGCTTATCGCGTCGCGTCTCGATGACTCGCCACGACTGCTTTTC
>JAYSKW010000488.1:0-6755 GCA_043726085.1 Limnoglobus sp. | reverse complement strand
TCGCGATATCGTCGGCCGCGATCGTGACTTCCTTGTCGTCCGATAGTCGAAGCACGAGTTCGGTCTTCGTTTCGCGGAGCTTAATCCCCGAAACGACCTTGCCCGAAAGCGTTTCGACTTCGATCGCGTTGTAGCCTTCCTTTACCGCTTTGTTCGGCATCAACAGCGATTCGACGAGGTAATCGATCTGGGCACTCGCGCCGATACTCGTCATATCGGGGCCGACTTGCCCACCCGCCCCGGCAACTCCGTGACACGTCAGGCACTGCATTTCCTTGCGTCGGTAGATCGCCTCACCGCGAACGGGGTCGCCTTGTTTCTGGACTTCGACGACGAACTGCTTCACTTCATCAGGTGTCGGATCTTTGCGCGCCGCCGTGAGATTGCCCGCTTTCGTGAGGGCATCCATCAGCCCCGGCAGATTCTGCCCCGAACCGCGTACCGTACGCAGTCCGATCTTGGCGGTGTCGGCCACGATCGGCTTACTTTTCTTCAACGCCGTTTCGAGTGCGGCGGGGCCACCCTTTTGGCGAAGGAACGCATCGAAGATGTCACCTGCGGATTGCGTGAACGTGGGGTCTGCAAATAGCTCCGCTGAGGTGGTCGCGGACTTCGCCAGATCGTACCCGATCGTGCGGACGAGTGCCATCGACCGCACGGGCGTTCGCTTGTCGTTGGCGACAATACCGGTAAGGAACTCCTTCGCGCGAGCATCGTTGTAAGCGGCTAGCCCGTCGAATGCGGCCTCGCGATCTTCGATGGCCACATCTGCGGATGATGCGATGGCTTCGAGTGCGTGGCGAACAGCGGCGTCTTTCCACAAGCCCGCCAACCGACACGCGGACCTTGCGGCCAAGCGATTATCAGGATTGCTGCCGTTGGCGATCTCGTCGATCATCGTTTTCAGGCTGAGGTTCTTCGGTGCGGGGACTTTGCGAACCCGTGCCGCGTCTTCGAGCGATTTCAACAACGTGACCCGTTGTGTGGGATTCGCCTTTGCGGCATGTTCGAACACTTTCGCGAGTTCGTCCGGCCCGCCGATTTGTGCGACGAGCAACCAGATGGCCGACTCCTGATCCGGCGACAGTTTGCCACTCGTCAGGAGTGCCACCAACGGCTTCACGGCATCTTTGGAACCCGATGCTTCCATTGCAAAGACGAGTTTCTTCGCGTCGCCGCCGAACGTCAGTTCGCCCGCCTTGAACGCGGGCAGCCAGATCGGTTCGAGGTCGCGGACTGTTAGCCAGAGCGCGTAATCGAGCGTTTTGTCCATCGGCTTATCGAGTGCCTTCAGCGCGGTTTCGACGGCGTTCGGCGCACTCGATACCGCTAGGCCGCGTATCGCTTCCATCCGGACGCGGGGCGATTCGTCTTGCACCGCCGCCGCGAGCAAACTCGGTGCGTCGGCGAGTTTCTCCTGCCAGTGCGTCAGCACGCGAACCGCACCCGCTCGCACGCCGGGATCCTTCGCGGAAAGCAGCGAACGCAACAGCACGGCTTCGGATTCATCGAACGCCTGGTACATCCAAAGTGCCTCGAGGCGATGCGCTTCCGCATCGGGTGGCAGTGCGGCCACCCACGTGGCGAGCGCGGGCAGAACCTCGGTCGGGCCGAGTTCCTTCAGCACGCGCTTCGTTTGTTGGCGGGTCCAATCTTCGGGCGATTTCAGTTGATTTAACAGGTCCGGAATCGGCGTGCCGACGAGTTTCGGACGGGGAACCAGCGGGCGTCCCTTCGCGGTGATCCGCCAGATACGGCCGTGGGTGTGGTCGCGGCGCGGGTCGCGGAAGTCGACTTCGCCGTGCTGGATGATCGGGTTGTACCAGTCGGCGATATAGATTGCGCCGTCCGGCCCCATCTTTACATCGATCGGCCGAAACGCGGGGTGGTTGGTCTTAATCACTTCTTGTTGTTCGCGCGATTCGTAGGTGCTGCCGTTATCGCGAAGCACGAATCGACAGACGCGATGGCCGCGGAAATCGTTGGTAATCAGGCTGCCCTGCCAGTCGTCGGGCATGTGCCGACCGCTGACCACTTCGAGGCCGCAATGCTTCGGGCTACCGGGGTTCATCCCGTGCAAGATGCGGTTCGTGCCGTATGCCGTCAGATACGACGCACCGGGCACCGCGTGGTTGATACCCTCGCCGCCCGCACCATCGGTGACGAACGATTGGCCGTACTTATCGAAGTGGTGGCCCCAACTGTTGACCCAACCGCGTGCAAAAACATCGAGGCCAGCAACTTCGGGGCGGTAACGCCAGATGCCACCCGCGTTGAGCCGTTTCACGCCGTGCGGGGTTTCGAGGTGGCTGTGAATGTAAATCGACTGGTTGAAGTACAAGGCACTATCTGGCCCCCAGCGAAAGGTGTGAATGATGTGGTGCGTGTCCTCGGTGCCGAACCCGGAAAGCATCACTCGGGTGCGATCCGCCTTGCCACCGGGCTTCGATGCGGACAGGTGAACGAGTTCGGTGCTGTTCGCCACATACGCGCCGCCATCGCCCGGTTCGATCCCCGTGGGTATGAGCAAACCATCGGCGAACACCATCGTTTTGTCGGCCTTGCCGTCGCCATCGGTGTCTTCGAGAATCAGGATTTTATCGTTGGCTTTCTCGCCCGGCTTGATCTGCGGGTAGATCTCGCTCGACGCAATCCAGAGCCGCCCTTGCGGGTCGAAGTTCATCTGGATCGGCTTCGCCAGTAGCGGATCGGCGGCGAACAAGCTCACCTCGAATCCGGGTGCCACGATAAACGACTTCCGCTCGATCTCCGGGTCGGAGTCGGGGATAATCGCATTCGCTTGTGCGTACGCCAATGCAGGAAGAACGAGTAACATCGCAAAAGTGGAGAGCATTCGCATGGTGGGTATCGGTTGGGTGTTGAGTAGGTATTTGCGTTTGTCAGTTCACCCAGGAAGCGAAGAGGAACGTCGATCCCTGGGCTTGCGGGTTACTTCATTAATAGGCTGTGGAGTTCTTTCTCAGCTTTTTCAATTAGCGGATCGAACTCGACGATCTCTTTCGCGTTCTTGCCTTGCTCGTGTTTGCGGAACCCGAACAGGTACGTCTCGTTCTGCGGACGCCACCGATGGAAAAACAGTTCGTTCTTGTTCGCGACGATTTTGCGAACGGCCTCGAATTTCTTCGGGTCTTCGCCCGGCCACGATTGATCGAGCACCGTGAGGAAGTTCGGGATCGTCGCCGCGAAACCGGCCTCGGTGAGGTGCATCCCGTTATCGGTGAACGAACCGGGGTGCTGAAGGCACGACGAATACAGATCGGCGAACCGGTGCCCACGCGAATCGGCCACGTTTTGAATGGCCCGTGCGTACAGTGCGAGGTCGGCGTTCCGTTTCGTCGGATCGGGGAAGCCCGGCCCTTTCTCGAACGGCATCGGCGTAAATAGTACCACTCGCGCGTTCGTTGGCTTCAACGAGTCGAGAAGTTTTTCCAAACCCTTCTGGAACTTTTCCACGCCCGCTTTGCCTTCAAACGATTCGTTCGTGCCGTAACTGACGAACAACACCGTCGGCTTCAGTTCCAGCGTTAAACTCACCAATCGCTGGTAACCTTGTGCCGCGCTGTCGAACCCCGCGCGGGCATCGCCGAACACGGTGTCGCCGCTCCAACCGAGGTTCCGCACGGTGAGGTTGCGATCCGGGAACCGCATGAGTAACGCGGTTTCCCACTGGCCGTAACGCTGTTCGCGTTCGGTGAGTGCCCCGCCGAGCCAAACGATCCGGTCGCCATCTTTGAACTCGATGGGCACCGCACCCGTCGCCGAAAGTGCTAGCAGAGAGAGAATCGAAAACACAGGCTTATCTCCAGGGACAGATCAAACGGTCACTTCACGCTCTTCCTTGGCCGACTTCGCGAGCGCATCCATCACGCGCGCGGTTTTCACCGCTTCGTCCATATTCGGGTACGGTTCGCGTCGTTCCCGAATCGCGGCGGCGAAGTCGTCGAGCATGTGTACCATCTGATTGTGGCCAGGAGTTTCGATGGCGTCTAGTGCTTGATCGAAATCGCCATCTTGTAGAACGACGTGAAAGACCGCACGATCGTCGGGAATCCACATATTCGGAACGCGAATGCAGCCCTTAGTACCGACGATCTCAATCGCCGTACGCAACGGGTGTGTGAAGCCGCAATCGAACACCGCGGTGCGACCGTCGGCGAAGGTCATGACGCCACTCATCGCGACATCGACGCCATTCACGAACACCGCGCGTGCCCACACCTTCACCGGCTCGGCACGCATCCACCAGCGGATCGCGTACGTCGTGTAGCAACCGACATCGAGCAAGCCGCCGCCGGCCGCCTCGGGTTGCATCCGGATGTTGTTTGTCGGCAAGCCTGCAAGGTCGAACGTGAATGCGGCCACGACTTTCGTTACGTCGCCGATGGCACCCGAATCGATCGTTTCTCGCAACTTGTGCGTGCGTGGGTGGTGTGGCCACATGAAGCCATCCATCATGCGAACGCCCTTCGCCCGGCAATATGCCACCAGCGCCTCGGCTTCCTCCGCGGTCGGCGTCAGAGGTTTCTCGCAAAGGATGTGCTTGCCCGCATCGGCGGCCTTCCGCGTCCATTCGTCGTGCATGTGGTTCGGCAACGGAATATAAACCGCATCGATCGCGGGATCGTTGAGCAAGTCCATGTAGCTACTGTGCGCCACGGGAATGCCATCGCGAACTGCGGCGGCCTTGGCTTTCTCCAGGCTACGGCTCGCGATTGCCCGCAAGTCTGCCGTCTGCGACAATCGAAACGCAGGCAACAGCCGCTGGTTGATCCCCGCATCGCCGAGAATGCCCCATCGCAATTTCGCATCGGTCATGGTTCGCCCCGCAGAGTTTCGCAGCTAACTGAAAATACTCCCGTTAAGCTATGAAGCGCGTCGCGGGACGTAGCGAAAGGTAAGATTCTGCGAACCTGATGGCGAGTCGGCTTGTCTCGGTGCGTATGGGCAAACACAGAAACTTCGCGCCGTGCGTCTTCGTACCCTTTCGGCTTCGCGATCAGTTGCCGACGGAGGCCACGGTGTACGACGTCAGCAGCTATGCCGATCACCCATTTTGCACGCTCAGCCCGTTCTGGCCACATGGCGGTATACCCGTACCGGGGATGATTCGTACGACGAGCGATTCAGTTGAGGGCATCTGGCAAGGGTTGAAACTCATCGACGGGAAGATCGCGCCGCGATACTTTTCTGGTCAAGGGCACAAGCGAGGCGGCAAGCCACGCGGCCATCAGTTTGGCGACAAACTCCTGAAAATCGTCGAGGCACGCGAGAAGATTTATCGCGTTTCCTACGAATGGATGCTCGATCACAAGGCAGACCCCGAGCTGATCGACCGCTTCCTGAGTCAAGCATTCGCAGGCGTGCCGCAATACTTTCACGACGTGAGCAACAACGGCAACATCGGCGACCCTGACGAAGGTTGGGCACACGCCGCCGTACTCGTGCAGTACCTGAATCGCCGCTGCCAGTAATATGCGCGTCGATTCCACACCCGGTCATCACTTCCCGTCGCGGAGCATTTCGCGTGCGGCGTTCCAACCGCAGGCTCCCATGACGCCGCCACCGGGGTGGGCGGCGGAACCGCAAAGATACAATCCACCAACGGGGGTGCGATAGTCCGCGAACCCGGCGACGGGGCGGAAGTTGAACATGTGCGATAGCGACATCGAACCTTGAAAGATGTTGCCGCCGGTGAGGCCCCACATGCGTTCCATATCGGGCGGGGCGATTACTTGTCGGCCGATTACGGATCGCTTGAAATTCGGTGCGTACTCGTTCAGGATGTCGAAACAACGGTCGGCGAAACGGTCGCGTTCGACGTCCCACGTCGTGCCCTTTAACGTATACGGCGCGTACTGCACGAACATGCTGAGGATGTGCTGCCCCGGTGGCGCGAGCGTCGAATCGACGGCGGTCGCCATCGTGCATTCGAGCATCGGATTCGCGGACGGTTTGCCGTACTTGGCATCGTCGTAGGCGCGTTCGATGTACTCCATATTCGGGCAGATGTGCATGGTGCCGTGATGTTGCGGGCCGACGCCGGTACCGGGCAGGCAGCGGAATTGCGGTGGCTCGCTAAGGCAGACGTTGATCTTCACCGTGGCCGAGGAATAATCGATCCGCTTCACCGAAGCGAGGAACTCCGATGGCAGTTCTTTCGCGTCGATCAGTTTCTCGAATGTCACGTGGCTATCCGCGCAGGATGCGACGCGATGGGCCTGAAATTCGGTACCATCTTGCAGCACGACACCGGTCGCGCGACCATCGCGGATGGTGATCCGCGACACGGCAGAATTCGTGCGTATGACCGCGCCGTATTTCTGTGCCGCCGCTGCGATACTGCTGGAAATCGTGCCCATTCCGCCGCGAACGTAACCCCATACGCCACGCACGCCGTTGCACTCGCCCATGACGTGGTGGAACAGCACGTACGCCGTGCCGGGGTGCGATGGCGGCGCGAACGCACCGATGACCGCATCGGTAGCGAGCGTCGCTTTGAGTTCGTCGGACTCGAACCAGCGGTCGAGAATCGACGTCGCCGAACCGGTGAGGATTTCCACGGCATCGGTGGCGATATCGCGGCCCAGCCCACGAAATTTTCGACCGATCTTGCCGAGCTTCCAGAGGTTGGCCAGCCCGCCGAACGGGTCGGGTGGCGTTTGCACTAATAGTGGTTCGAGGAAGTCGGCGACGCGCGTCAGCATCGCCTCGTACTTCGGGTAATTCTCCGCATC
>JAYSKW010000487.1:0-8546 GCA_043726085.1 Limnoglobus sp. | reverse complement strand
TTCGTCTCGGCGGACGTTAACGCCGCCGTCATCACGCGAACGAGCCTGATTAACTTGTTCGTGCCGCCGAAGAAAGACATGCTACTCGGGCTGGGTTTGGTGAACTGCCTGAACCTCAGCGAGTTCAAGGCGGTAGTCGCGCACGAGTTCGGCCACTTCACGCAAGGCGGCTTCGTCTCGGCGTACACCAACGTCGTGTACCGCATCATTTTCGACATCGTCGGCGGTCGCGATTGGCTCGATGAAACCGTCGAATGGTTCAAACAAGCGGGCGGCGGGTTCACGGTGTTCGGCATCTGCGTCGGCGGCATCCTTTGGGCGATTCGTTCGATGTTGGTCGGCGTGCTGAATCTGATTAGCTCGCAGCGGCGGAACGTGATGCGCGAAGGGGAATTCCATGCGGACCTCGTGGCCGCGAGCGTCGCGGGTAGCGATGCGATCGTTCACGGATTGCTGCGAACGAAGTTCGGTGCCGAGACGCTCGACTTCGCGATGTTCGAACTTCGCAAGGCCGCCGATCACAAACTGTACACCGCCGACTTATATTTCCATCAACATGCCGCCGCCGACATTCTTCGCAAGCAAAAGAAGGATCCGCACATCGGCAAGCCGCCGAAACTCGATGGCCCATCGGGCGGGAAGAAAGTGCAAGTCTTCGACCCCGAAGAGGAAGAAGACCCCGGTGACACGGGCGATTATCACCCGTCGAATTACGACCGCGAAGAGAACGTCAAAGCGCGATTCGTGGTCGCGCCGATGGACGAACGCACGCCGTGGATTCTCTTCGATAGTGCGATCGATTTACGCGAACGCCTCACGTACAAGTTCTACCGCATGTCCGCGAAAGTGCCGAAAGGGACCGAGCTAACCGACCCACGCGCGATTCAGAAATTCATCGACGACGAACACGCCGAAACCACCTACGACCCGCGCTACGACGGCGTTTACGACGACCGGATGATCGACACCGGCGACATCGACGAACTCAACGAACTCATCCGCAAAGAGCCGTGGACCGACGAGCGTTTAGCCACGGTGTATCGTAAACTCTACGCCGATGTCGATGGTCGTGCCGAAGCACGAAAAGACATCTCGAAGGAACTCGACGAAGTACAAGGCAAAGCCGGTGGAAAGCGCGGGCGTAAGACGAAGCGCCTCATAAAGGAACTCGAAGAAAAACTCGAAAAGTGCGACGAGTGGTTTCACTCACTCGATCGTCGCGCTTACCTCGTATTCGTACAGATGGCGTATCGCGTCAACAATGAGATTTACTACGAACTCATCAACCGCTACCGCTTCCACATGGCGATTCAAAGCATGTACAAAATGGCACGCTATCACCAAGGGCGTTCGCACTTCTTCTTCGAGCTTTGCGCGTCGGGGCAGCCCGTTGCGCAAGATGATTTCATCGAGTTGATGCACGTTCTGCGCGAGGCACGCTCCGCATTGAAGAAGGTATTGAGGGAAGCCCGCGAACTCGACATGCCCGCGATGAAGAACTTTGAAGAAGGCGATCGCCTCGGCGATTTCCTGTTGAACGAAGACCTGATTAAGGAACTACCCGAGTCGTACGTGAAGGGGAAATGGGTCGATAAACTCCTCCGTCAACTCGACCAAGTTCGCGCCAAGTCCGCCCGGCTGCACTTCAAGAGCCTCGGGGGCATCCTCCGCTATCAGGAGGACATCGCAGAGAAGTTCCTGTCGAAATCGCGGCCAATCGTCGTCATTTCGCCACAATAACCGAATACACTTACGAGCCACCGGCTTGTCCCGGTGGGATAACACGATCATGAGCTCCTCCCGTTACGTCGTTGGCATCGACCTCGGCACCACGAACTGCGCACTCGCCTACGTCGACACGGAGGCGGGTGAAGCGGCGAAGGTGATGGTGTTTGCGATCCCGCAAGTCGTCGCGCAGGGCGTCGTCGAAGAGCGATCGCTGTTGCCTTCGTTTCTGTATCTTCCCGGCGAGGGCGAGCAACCGGCGGGTGCGTTCAAATTGCCGTGGGATGCCGACCGCGATTTCTGCGTCGGCGAGTACGCCCGCGTGTTCGGCTCGCAGGTTCCCACGCGGCTGGTCGCCTCTGCGAAGTCGTGGCTCGGGCATTCGGGCGTCGATCGCCGCTCGCCGATCTTGCCATTTCGCGCCACCGAAACGGGTCGGAAAGTCTCGCCACTCGAAGCGAGCACGCGCTACCTCAAACACATGGCGGAAGCGTGGAACGCGAGCATCGCCAACGATGCCGCCGCACTGCGGCTCGAAGCGCAAGAGATCATTTTAACGGTGCCTGCGTCGTTCGATGCCGCCGCTCGCGATCTCACCGTGGAGGCCGCGAAAGCCGCCGGGTTCGAGCATCTCACACTCCTCGAAGAACCGCAATCGGCATTCTATTCGTGGCTCGATTCGCTCGGCGAACGCTGGCGGCAAGACGTCCGCGTCGGCGATCTCGTCCTCGTCGCCGACCTCGGTGGCGGCACCTCGGACTTCACGCTCATCGAAGTCGGCGAAGTCGAAGGCAACCTCTCGCTCACCCGCCTCGCCGTCGGCGACCACCTACTGCTCGGCGGCGATAACATGGACCTCGCGCTCGCGCACACCACCGCTGCGGTGTTAGCCAAGCAAGGCAACAAGCTCGATGCGAATCAGATGCTCCAACTGACATACGGCTGTCGTTCGGCGAAGGAACTGCTGCTTTCGGACAGCACGAAAAAGTCCGCACCGGTGACGGTGTTGGGCAAGGGGCGTTCCGTGGTTGGCGGGTCGATCAAGTACGATTTGCCGCGTGCCGAAGTCGAGAAAGTGCTGATCGATGGCTTTTTCCCCGAGTGCGCGAAAGACGACGAACCGCTGCGTGCGCGGACGGCGGGGTTGCAAGAACTCGGGCTGCCGTACGTGGCCGATGCAGGTGTGACGAAGCATCTCGCACAGTTTTTGAATCGGCAAGCGGAATCGCTCGCCAGCCGCGAACGACCGGGCAAAAAGAAGAAGGGCGACACGGGAATTTTACCGACGGCGGTGCTATTCAACGGCGGCGTGTTCAAAGCGACGGCGCTCCGCGATCGCTTTATGAGCGTGTTGAATTCGTGGGCGAAGTCGGCGAAATCGGAGCCGATCCGGTCGCTGTCGGGTGCTGATCTCGATCAAGCGGTGGCGAAGGGGGCGGCGTATTACGGCATGGTTCGCCGCGGTAAAGGCGTCCGCATTCGCGGTGGCACCGCCCGCGCCTATTACATCGGCGTCGAAGTCGCGGCACCCGCGATTCCGGGAATGTCGCCGCCACTCAAGGCACTTTGCGTCGCGCCGTTCGGCATGGAAGAAGGCACCGAAGCCGACATGCCGGGGCAAGAGTTCGGCCTCGTCACCGGCGAGGAAGTCGAGTTCCGCTTCCTCGGTTCGAGCCTGCGCCGCGAAGACCCCGCCGGCACGGTCGTCGACGAATGGCAAGACCAGATCGACGAACTGACGCCGATGCGCGTCACGCTCGACAGCAAGGGCGGCAGTGGCCGCATCGTCCCCGTTCACCTGCACAGCAAGGTCACCGAAGTCGGCCAACTCGAAATCTGGTGTTATAGCCGCGACGGCAAACAACGCTGGAAACTCGAATTCAACGTCCGCGAACAGCAGGCGTGATGGATTTACTTCGCGTACATTTTGCGTTCGCGGATGAACTCTTCGACGGCGCGGGGTACCAGATAGCGGATCGTTTTGCCTTCGGCGACGCGCACACGGATGTCGCGGCTGGCGAGTTCCATCAGCGGGCAGTCGATGGTTTGCATTCGCACGCTCGATGGTGACACCCCGATGGCAGTCGCGAGTTCCGTAGCCGTCCAAAGTGGCGTGCCGGGGCGCGGGACGACGATCAGCGAAGTGAGTTCGAGGAGGCGTGCCGGGTCGTGCCACTTCGGTATATCGGGCAAGCAATCCGCGCCGACGATCAGCGAAAAATCGTGTTCGGTGTGCCGCAACCGGAGTTCCGCGATGGTGTTCGCGGTGTAGCTCGGCGGCGGCAGTTCTTTCTCGATCGCTTCCACGCGGAACGCCGGTTGCCCCGTCGTGGCCAGCGTCACCATCTCGCAGCGGTGCTCGAACCGCGTGATCGACGGGCCATGTTTGTGCGGCGGCTGATAGCTCGGCAGGAACCAGACTTCATCGAGGCCCGCATCGCCGCGACAACGCTCCGCGAGGAGTAAATGCCCGTGATGAATCGGGTCGAACGTACCGCCGAAGAGACCGATTTGCATAGTAGTTTCGCGTATGGTTCAAAGCCAGGTTACAGTTTTGGGCACGGTCGGCATTCTGTTCTTCGGTCCTGAAGGGCCGCACATGTACATGGCCCGTGTGCATTTCTCGTCGCGTCTCGCAGACTCGCCACGACTGATTTTCTCGGGAGGTTGCCCCACCGGGACAAGCCCGATGGCTCGTGGAGTGGCTAGTGGGTGTCGGTGGCGTTTCGCGATGGCCACGTTAAAAGTTCGCGAAGGGGTTATCGTCGGTTTTCGTTGGTTTGGGCTTCGCGATCAGTGGTTTCGCCTTTTGTATCGGACGATCTTCGGTGAGGTACTCGTCGTCGTCCGCCTTCGCTTTGCTCGCCTTCTTCAGAATATAAAACAAGATGCCGCCACCGGCGAGGAAGATCACCGCCGCGCCGACGCCGACGCCGATCATCAGCGACGAGTCCTTTGGGGGCACGATGACCGCTTTCGCATCGGTAGTTGCAGCCACTTTCTCGGCGGTGCGTTCGGGTGGTTTCACTATGGCCGCTTGCACGGCCGGGTAGTCGATTTTGCCCGTGCTGTTCAGCGTCTTAACGATCTTGCCCGACTCGTCGAGGAGTTCGATTTTCATGACGCCGATGAAGCCGTGCCCCGAACGCGGATCGACGGTTTCGACGACGATCGTCACCTTCGCCGGGGAACGCAACAACTCTTTCGGTACGTCGCTATCGACCAGCGCGAACATCTCTTTCGAGACGAAGATGTCGAGGTTTAGCGGCTTCGCGTTATTCTCGTTACCGAGTTCGACGCCGTAGCCTTTGCCGGCGGTTCGCACGCCCATCAGTGCGCCATTCAGCGTGAGAATTTGTCCCTTGTACTTCTCCGGGAAGCGATTGACGAGCGACAATGTCGGCTTACCGCCGGGTGCCGTTGTCTCCGGTTTCAGTGTCGGTGCGAGCGTCGCATCGTCGTTCAGGAACGACAATTCTTCGATCTCGATAATATGTCGCGCATCGCGGCCAATCGGCTTCTTCACCTTGCCGACGACGCGCACGGCGAACTTCAGTTGCACGACGAGATTCGGCAGGAACTCTTGCACGCCGAGGTCTTGCACCTGCAATGCGAGGTCTTTTGAAATCGTCAATCGAAGGTTCGACGGCGCGTTGCCCGCTTCGGTCTCGACGTATAGTTCGTAAAGCCCACCCGTTTCGGAGGTGCTACACGGGCTGATCGCGTCGAGTTTGACGAGCTTGTCGAGGTACGCTTCGGGCGTGCGATTGATCTCGCTGATGTCCGTGCCATCGGATTTCGCGGGGCGGGTGTCGGTGGGGAACGGCAGTTCGATGCCGCTCGGCAACTTCAACTTTCCATTCGCCGACGGACGGAAACCTGGCCCTTTCGGTGCCATCCGGTCGTCGCCCAAACCGATCGTCACGGGGATCGTGAAGATCTTCCCGTTCGCGTAATCGAGTTCGAGTTGCAGAATCACCGCACCGGTCATCGCGTTCGGTAACATCACCTCGGCGGTCGCTTTGCCGTCGATCACTTTGAGCGGAATTTTCGTCAGGCCGGGCAAGATACCGGGGGCGACGAGTTCCGGGGCGACGACGTTCGGCCGCACCGGCATGTAATGGCCGGAGATACGCATGATGTTGGAGAACGGGTCGAGCAGTTCGACCTGTATCGTCGCTGGAATTTCCCCTTCGCTCGGGGCGTTCGATTTCGGCAGTAGGAGCATCTTTCCCGTGCGGCCACGCAACAGCGTCGCGACTTCGTGCTGCGGAATCGCGAGGCCGATGCCCGCATTGCGCACGGTCTTGACGGCCACGCCGACGAGCTTGCCATCGGGTGCCACCACCGGCCCGCCGCTGTTCCCGGGGTTGAGCGCGCCGTTCAATTGCACGTTCGTAACCTGCCCCGATTTGTCCGTGCGAATACTCGACACGGTGGCGGTGCCGATGCTTATTTCTGGGTTCTTGTCGGCCGATGCGAGCTTCGCGCCGAACGGGAAACCGCATACGTATACCGTGCTCGTTTCCATAAGCTTCGGCGGGTCGGATAAATCGAGTGGCTTCGGCAGATCCTTCATCTTTTCGACTTTGAGCACGGCGAGGTCCGGTTGTTCCAGCGCCGCGACAACGCGGGCCGCAGCGCTGCGTTCGGTCGGCGTGCCGCTGTTGAAGACGACGCGGATCGGCACCGCCGCTGTGTTGTCGCCCATCAGGTCCGAGACGTCGATGACGTGGTTATTTGTGACGATGTAGCCCGTCTCGCCATCGACGCGGACGAGAAACCCCGAACCGGTTGCACCCGCGCCGCCCGGTTTGCCGACTTGGATAAACACCGTCGCGGCCTTGATCGTCGCGAGATTTCCCGCCGAAAGCCCCTGGCCGCGTGCCGTACCCAGTTGTGCCGAAATGACGGCAACAACAACCCCGACGCGAAGGCAGAATTTGGCGAACATAAACACTCCCAAGCGGATGAACTCTATCAAAGGGTAACAGATTCTACACGCGTCGGGTAGAGTGCGCTCGAACGGCGGAAAATGGCAGGGCGACGAGACTTCCACGTTACGACCTGCCGTTCGTATAACCACATGAACATTCCCTTCCCTTATTCGAGACAGTCATGGCATCCGCCGGTCATTACGTTGGGCTTGATGTGGGTGGCACCACGATGAAGGCAGCAGTCGTGAACGACGAGGGCTTGCCGCTCTCGACGCCGGTGGTGATGGCCACCGAACCGGAACGCGGGCAGGATGCGGGCCTCGAAACGATGTGCGAAACGATCCGGCGTGCCGTCGAGGCGGCGAAGCTGACGATGCCGGAAATTACCGCAATCGGCGTGGCGACACCGGGGCTGATGGATATTAAGGCCGGGCTGATTCTCGATCCGCCGAACCTAAAGCCGTGGAAGAACGTGCCGGTTCGCGATCACATCAAGAAAGCGTTCGGGTTGCCGACGGTTTACCAGAACGACGCGAATGCCGCGACGTACGGCGAATACTGGGTGGGTGCCGGTCGCGAAGCCCGCAGCATGGTGATGTTCACGCTCGGCACCGGCGTCGGCGGCGGGATCATCCTCGACGATTTCATCGTCGAAGGCGAGCACAGCCACGGCGGCGAACTCGGCCACATGCGGATCGAATCGCCGGTTCACGGCCGCCTCTGCGGGTGCGGCTCGCGCGGTTGCCTCGAAGCCTACGGCAGCGCATCGAGCGTCGTCCGGCGAACCCGCGAAGAACTCGCGACCTACCGCGGACCGTCAAAATTGAAGGAGTATTACACCGCCAACGACGATGTTTTGACCGCGAAGGTGATCTTCCAACTCGCGAGCGAAGGCGACGTTCTCGCGATGAAGATCGTCGACGACACCGCGTATTATCTGGCGTTGGGGGCGTGTGCGCTGATCGCCACCGTCGACCCGGAGATGATCGTGTTCGGCGGCGGCATGGCGGTAGCCGAGTCGTTCCGCGCGAAAATTCACGAATACACGACGCGATTCGGACTGCCGCACCCCGTGAAGAAAGTGAAGATCGCGTTCGCGAAACTCGGCTCGGACGCCGGTTTCATCGGCACCGCCGGCGGAGCGCGGTTGGCGTTGCGCCAGGGCAAAGTGTGACCGTTGCCCATCATGCCATTGCCGAATTTCGACGTTTGTATTCCTTGAGCATCGCCGCTTTTGCGGCTTCATCGTCTTTGCCGTAGAGGCGACTGGTGAGGAACGCGAGGAACCCGAAGCTGGCGACGGCGACGAGTAGCGCCAGCCCGTTTTGATCTTTTTTGAGGCAGGTATCGTAAAGGCCGTGCAAAGTCATCGGTACCGCGATCACCGCGAGTGTGGGGCCGATCCAACCGTACCATTCGTCGATACTGTCGTAGTGATCGCGCTTGAGGTAGAGCGTGATGGCGACCGAACCGGACCAGATCGCATGTAGTGCCACGCACGACAGAAAACGCACCCCGTAGATGCCGGGGCCAGTGATGCCGTTGTAATAACGGCTGGAGTAGATGATCCCTTCCGCAATGCCGAAGCCCGCCCCCGATGCGAGGCCCCAGATGAAGATACCCCGCCAGTTCGTGTCGCGTCCGTTCTCTTCGTTGCGGTGCCAGAAGAGCGGGATCGTTTTCGTCAGTTCTTCGAGCAAGCCGACACCGAGCGTGTAACCGAGAAAGCTGAGCAAGAAGCCATTATCCGGGTCGCTGGCGGCCGAGTACGAGAACGCGATGAACTTGAAGTGTCGCAAGTGCGGCGATCCACTAACAGTACCCGAAGCCGTGCCAGCGGAACCGGAGTTCGATGCGGCCCAGTTTTTGTTGCAATCGGATGAC
>JAYSKW010000486.1:0-9188 GCA_043726085.1 Limnoglobus sp. | reverse complement strand
GGTGATGTCGTGCGGATATTTTTGAAGGCGACCCGATGACGCAACTGTTATTTGCCGAACTCGCATTCCGCGGCTGGTTCCCAATGTGGATTGCCACGGTCATGGGCATACTCGCCATCGTGGCGGTCGTGTTGATGTATCGCCGCGAAGCGGGGCGACTGCCGGTTGTCACACGCATTTTTGCCGCCATATTACGTGCGTTGGCGCTCGCCACGATCCTGTTTTTGCTAATGCGGCCATCGTGGTTATCCGAAACGCGCGGCGAACGACTGCGGCCGATCTCGCTCTTAATCGACGACTCGCAGAGCATGACGACGCGCGACCCACGAACTACGTACCCCGACAAATGGCGTGCGGCGGTAGCGAACAATCTTCTGCCACCCGACAAGCCGTTCCCCGTGCAACCGTCGGCGGGCGACATCCCCGATAACACGCCCGAAAAGCCATCGCGGATCGAACTCGTGAAAGCCGTGTTCGCGAATCCGAAGCTCGATTTGCTCGCGCGAATGTCCACCGTCGGCCCGATCCAACCTGCGACGTTCGGCTTACGGCGTGCTGCGAAAGATCCGCGCGATGCGAAGTGGATCGAAACCCTCGCCGGTACCGAACCGCGTACGGCAATGGCCGATGCCGCGTTCGACTTACTGCGTCGCGATGAGAACGAACTACCGGCGGCGATTATCATCGTCAGCGATGGCCGCGAGAACGCCAGCGACCGCAGCCTCGACGATTTGGCGAACGAATGCGCCCGACTAAAAGTGCCCGTTTACATCTACGGCGTCGGCAGTTCGTCGTTCGGCTCGTTGCAAGTCCGCGATGCGGCGATACCGGAAACGCTGTTCGTCGACGACACCGTCAGCGTGCCCGTTCGCTACCGCGTTCGCGGTTACAAAGATGGCAAAGTCGAGATCATCGCGAAGCTGAACGGCAAGGAAGTCGCACGCAAGACGGTCGACCTGCGGGAAGGCGACGACCTCAAGGAAGTGCTGACGTTCGTACCAAACCTCGAAGACTCGAAGGTGGCAGGCAAGCAAGAATTCACGACGACGGTTCGCGTGATTTCCGGTGCGGAAACGCCGACCGACGAGATGACGAAAACGGTTCGCGTGATCGACCGCAAAGTGAAAGTGCTTTACGTCGAGTCGATCCCACGCTGGGACTTTAAGTTCCTCCAACGCGCATTGCTCCGCGACCGGCGCGTGGTGGCGGAGTTCCTGCTTACCGATAGCGATTCGCGTGCGATGAAGTCCGGCCCACCGTACGTGGCAACATTTCCCGTCACACGCCAGGAGCTGTTCGCCTACGATCTGCTGATCTTCGGCGACCTGCCCGCATCGGCACTGTCGCCCGACCAGCAAACGATGGTCCGCGACTTCGTGGCCGAGGGTGGCGGATTCTTGCAAATCGCCGGACGGAATCACGGCCCCGCATCGTACGTCGGCACGCCGCTGGCCGATGTCCTACCGGTGGAAATTCAATCGGTGAAGTTCTCGAACGACACGGGCAACCGCCCCCAATCGTTCCGTCCCGAACTGACGCCCTCCGGAGTGCGCTCGGCACTACTGAGCCTCGACGACGATCCACTCGAGAACCTGAAACTCTGGAAGACGCTACCCGAGATTTACTGGAGTTACCCCGTCCAGAAACTGAAGCCGGGTGCCGAGGCGTACCTGGTTCACCCCAAGGAAACGACAACCGACAACAAGCCGATGCCGATACTCGCGGCACACTATTACGGCAAAGGTTATAGTGCGTTCGTCGGGTTCGATGAAACCTGGCGCTGGCGATTCAACGAAGCCGACAAGTATTTCGCCCGCTTTTGGAGCCAGGCGGTTTACGTCACGGGTGTGCCACGAACACTCGGTACGAAGCTGACGCAGTTATCGCTCGACACGCCCGACCCGTTGCTCGGCAAAACCGGCCAAGTATACGCACGCATCTTCAACCCGGACATGCGACCGTTGACCGCCGAACGGCTCGAAGCGCGGCTCGAACGGATCGATGCCGGCGCGGAAGAGAAAGACCGCAACCTGCCCGTGGAGTTAAAAGCGCTGCCCGGCCAACCCGGCGAATACGTGGCGACGATCCCGTTCAACCGCGTCGGCCGGTTCGCGTTGAAAGTCGACAACGGCTCGGACCCTGCCGCACTTGAGTTCCGCGTCGCGCTGCCACCCGACCACGAACTCGCAAGCGGTGGCTTGGCGGAAGAAGCGCTGCGAAAATTAGCCGAGGCCACGAACGGCAAGTTCTACCGCGAAGAAGATTTGCACCAACTGCCGAAGGACATCGTTTCGGTACCCGCGCCATTCACGCGCCGCGAAGAATCGCTGCTCTGGAACAAGTGGCTCATGATGCTCGTAATTGGCCTGTTGACGCTGGAATGGTTCGTGCGAAAATTCAACAGCCTGAGTTAAAATCGCGGGCATGGTTAAAAGCGAGGTCGCTGTTTTTGTCGAAAATGGCCACCGAAAAAGTGGTTCCTGCGCGATTGGAATCGGTCAAAATCGGACGTAAGTCGTTGGTGGGTTAGGGTGGTTCCGAAATTTGGGAGTGAGTTTGGGGAGGGGTGGGGTGGAAAGTGGTGGAACCACTTTTCTGCTACCCAACATCACCGCGATTGGAACCATGCCAAATCGCGAGATTCGACCCATGGTTTTACCATGGGCTGAAGGAGCGTACGCATCGTCGGTGTGCCCGGTGGCTCGTGGAATAATGGTCTAACAGGGATACTATGCAACAGCTCGTGACACAACTGAAACGCTGGCAGTCCAAGGAACGGTTTAACCGGTTCGCTTGGGGCTTTGCCAAGTGGGCGTCGATCGTTATCGGCGGCCTCGCGATTGCGTGTTTCACCGATTGGCTGATCGATCGTTACCGCGACACGCCGTTCGGTGTGCGTGTGATGATGACCGTCGGCCAGATCGCGTTGTACATCGCTGCGGCCGCCGCCCTGCTGTTCCGGTTGAACGTGCCGAAGCTCGATTCGCTGGCGAGCAAAGCTGAAGTTGCGATCCCCGAGTTTGGCCACAGGCTCGTGACGGCATTGCAACTCAATCGCCCCGGCGCGAAGACCGATGGCATGTCCACTCAGCTCATTCAAGTGGTGACGGCTGAAGCCGAGACGATGGCGGCAAGACACGACTTGCGGAAACTCGCCGATGGTAGGCGACTCGAATGGGCGGCGATGCTGCTGATACCCACGTTGTTGTTCGCGGGCGCATTCGTGGCGTTACGACCGACACTGAGTTCGATTTTGTTACGTCGCCAGTGCCTGATGGACGTCGATATTCCCCGCTCGCTTTCGATCGAAAACCGCACGCCGAAACTCTGGCCGAGCGGCGACCCGGTGACGTTGACCTTTCAGGTAAGCGGACGATTCAAGGAAGAATCGACGGGCCTCGTCGACGTCTACCCCGATGGCCAACCGTCGGAAAGCTACACGCTGAAGTTCGCCGAGAAAACCGGCGAAGATACGGCCAAATTCATCGCGGAACTACCGCCATCGTCGGCATCGTTCACGTTCCGTGCGCGACTCGACGATGGACGAACGCGGAAACCCGGCGAAGTCGCATTCGAGCCACGCCCCGTCGTCAACGAAGTTCTCGCGTGGCTGCGAATGCCCGCGTACGTCGATCCCGATGGCAAGCGACGTTACGAGCGTTCGCAACCGCAGGCAGAAGTCACGGCGTTGCCCGGTTGCGGCTTGCGAGTGACGTCGGCATTCTCGAAAGCCGTCGCCTCGGCAAAGATTGTTTTCCTTAGAGGTGGCACAGGGCCGAAAGCGGGCAAGCCGGTCGGCATGTCGTCGAACATGACACTCGACGAGAACCGCCTCGGTGCGAGCATCGAATGCGAAATCCCTGCGACCGCCAGCAGTTACCGGATCGACGTTCTCGACGACAACGGCTTCGAGAACTTGAACCCGCCCCGCCGTGGCATCTCGTTCGGTGCCGACGATCCGCCGCGTGTGAACTTGCTGACGGAAGTGATGAAAGATCCGCGCGATCCGGGGCCACTCGACGACTACGAGATAACGGGGATGCCGTTGGTACTCGGTAGCCAGGTGCAAATCGGTTATGCCGCCCGTTCGCCGTTAGGGTTATCGCGCGCGTTCGTCATGTACCGCGTCGGCGGCGATGATGCCCCGTGGAGTCCGCTGCCGTTGGCACCCACGAAAGCCGTTGCAGAGAAAGTGGGCAAATACCTGCCCGAACTCGGCTGTTTTGAAAACTCCGGCCCGTTCGGCTCGGTCGAATTTTACCAAACACCCTCGAACAACATCGACGAAGAAGCTCCCGGCCTCGATGGCGGCGGTCGACTCAATTTCCAGACGGGGGCATTGAAGAAACTCACGAAGGATGGCAACGAAACGAAACTCGAGGTCGGCGATCGGGTTGAATTTTACGTGGCGGTCTACGACCGCAACCCCGACCCGAACCGCCTGCCCGGCAAGTCGGAATCGCGGATCAAAGCCGTCGTGACGATCGGCCAACTCGAAGACTGGAACCGCCAACGCGATCAGAGCCGCGAACGCTTAAAGCAGCTCGAAGAGAAACAGCGTGGCGTCTTCAAGCCCGGGACGAATTGATGAAAACCGTGCCACTGCGAATTTCGCCGTTGCGGCGATGGCAATATCGTTCAATACTGGAAGTACTTTCCGCGTTGACACTCGCTATATCCTGCGTCGAATCCATCCGATCGTTCGGGAGCCGTACATGTTGACCATCCGCCGCCTTGCCTTTCTGACGCTTCTCTCCGGTTTCGGGCTGACCCCTTTCTCAATTGCGGCGGACATCGACCCGGTCGCGCAGCGCGAACAGCAAAAGAAGGTCATCGCCGACGTCGAACAGACCGCACGCCGAATCGGCACCACGCTACGAGTGATGGCATACCAGAAACTCGATCCTGGCACCGAACAGAAGATGCTCGACGAAGTGGCAACAACGCTTCGCGGCCTCAGCCAAGATCAACTGAAAGCCGTGCTCGTTCACATCGAAAACGCGATCAAGTCGCCCGACGATGCCACGGCGACTTCCGAACAAAAAGAAGCGTACCAGAAACACCGCCAGATCGTGACTTCGATTCGCGGCTTGCTCAGCAAGCTCGATATTTTGAAGTCGCTCGATCAGGCGGCGAGTCGCATCGATCGCATGGCGAAAGACCAACATGGCCTGCACCTGCGTTCGATTCAATCGGAGACATTCAAACCCGCCGCCCGAACGCGACGCACCACCGACGACCGCGAAGAACAAGCCGACTCGCAGGGCGATGTTCGCAACGATATGACCGCGCTCGTGAAGCAACTCAGCTCGATTAAGCCAAACTTGACGCCCGAACAGAAGCAACGGGTCGATGCGGCCGACACCTTCGGCAAAGGCGCTCGGCTGATCGCGGACATGGAACTCTCCGCACAGGCGTTGAACAGCGGGAATTTCAAAGACTCGGCGGATCGACAACTGCGGACGTCGAAGGAGCTCCAGGCACTGGCGGCGGCGTTGCGTGCGCCGCGCGACAAGATCACCGCAATGAAGGAAGCCCGCGACAAGATCGAGAAAACGATCCAGTCGCAAGAGGCACTGAAGGCAGAGACCGCGCAGAAGTTGGCGAAACCGGATATCAAAGATCCGCGCCGTACCGAGAAGAATCAGCAAGACCCCGCAAAAGTGCAGGCGCATCGTCTTGCGGATCAGCAAGCGAAACTGGAATTCGACACGCGCGACGTCCGCAAGACGCTCGAAGAAGTCGCGAAGGAAATCGCAGCGAAACTGACGCCGGCCGAATCCGAGATGCGTCGGGCGCAGGACGAGCTTCGCCAGAACCCGGACACCGAGAAAGCGACCGAGCCACAAGCGAACGCGAACGAACGCCTGAAGGAAGCCCGCAACGAACTCGATAAGCAGATCGAAGCCGCCGAGAAAGAGAAAGCCGACGCGCTCGCCGCGACCAAGAAAGCCATCGAAGAGATCGCGAAGATCATTCAGGAACAGAAGAAAGTTCAAGAACAAACCAAGAACGAGAAGAAGCCCGAGAACCTGAAAGCGGTGGCAGACGCGCAGAAGGAAGTCGCCAAGAAGACCGAGGAAGTGAAAAACCTGCCGCTGCCGGACAATCAGAAGGTGAAGGAAGCACTCGCGAAGGCGACCGAGGAGACGAAAGAGGCCGCGAAAGACCTCGCAATGAACGACAAAGCGGCTGCGACACCGAAGCAAGAAGACGCAATCCAGGCGCTCGAAGAAGCGAAGAAAGCCCTCGAAGACAAGGCAAAAGAGATCGTGAAACGACGCGACGACATCGCGAAGTTAGAAGAGGCTTCCAAGAAACTCGGCGAGCTAGCGAAGGAAGAAAAGAAGATCGCAGCCGAAGCGAAAGAGAACGCCAAGGCGAACCCCGACGAAGCCAAGAACGCGGACCTCGCCAAGAAGCAGGGTGACCTAACGCCGATGACGAAGGAAGTCGGCGAGATGGTCAAAGAGGCGGCACCCGAAGCGGCCAAGAAGATCGACGAAAGCGCCGCCAAAATGGACGACGCCAAGGCGGATTTGAAAGACAACAAGCCGATGCCCGCAGGCGAAAAGGGCACCGAAGCCGCGAAGAAACTCGAAGAAGCCCAGGCCGCGCTCGACAAGAAAGCGGATGAACTGAAGGCGAAGGAAATCGCAGATCAGGCCGCGTTGCAGCCTAACCAGGTCAACCCCGCCGACGCGGCCCAGCAACTGGCGAAGGCGATCGATCAAGCGAATAAAGCTGCCGATCAAGCGAATAAAGCTGCCGAACAACTCGGGAAGCCGATGGACCCGATGAAGGCCGACGCCGCTCCGATGAAGGCGAACTTGGCAGAATTGCAAAAACAGATCGCCGATCAAGCTGCGAAGTTGAAACAACCCGAAGCGGCCAAGAACGCCGAAGCCGCCGCCGAGGCCCTCGAAAAGGGCGACATTCCCGCCGCAGTGGCCGAGCAACAGAAGGCTATCGACAAACTCAACGAAGCCGCGAAAGGCGAACCGATGCCGATGAAGGGCGAACCGATGCCAATGAAGGGCGAGGGTTCGCCAATGAAGGGCGAGGGTTCGCCGATGAAGGGCGAAGGTTCGCCGATGCCGATGAACGCGGGGGAATTGGCCAAGGCCCAACAGCAGTTGAAGGATGCCACCGAGGCACTGGCCCAATCGGCGATGGCGAATCAGGCAGCACAGGCCGCGTTGAACCAGGCTCAGGCACTCGCACCGATGGCGGTGAAACCGCAACTCGATCAGGCGGCTCAGCAGTTGGCCCAAGCGCAAAAGCAACTCGGCGAAGGTCAGCCGATGCAGGCGGGTCAGAACCAAGAGAAGGCGGCCCAACAACTCGGGCAGGCGTTGAACGCACTGAATGCCGCTGCCGCGGCGATGGGGCAACAACCGTCCCAGCCCGGTGAGCCGATGGACGCACAAGGGCAGCCCGGCGACAAGCCTGGCGACAAACCTGGCGACAAACCCGGCCAAGGGCAGAAACCGGGCCAAAAGCCTGGCCAGCAAGGCAAAGATGGCCCAGAGAAAAACGACACGAAGGGCGAAGGGGATCGCCAAAGCCCCGGCCAGATGAAGAACGCCACCGCCAGCGGGCAAGAGAATAAGGGCGATGGCTCGTTCATTAATTTGCAGAAGCGCGAACGCGATAAGGTCCAGCAAAACGCCGAGTCCGCGTTCCCAGCCGAGTTCCGCGAGCTCATCAAGCAGTACAACATCAACATCAAGAACGCGGGCAAGACGCAGTCGAAGTTGCCCGCGAAACCCGACGAAAAGAAGCCGTAGTCGTCGTCATCGGGTGGGCAATCGTGCTCATCCGGTTACTCTTTTGGAACGAGGTTGGCCGTGCGTATTTTCCTGTTACTGATCGCCGTTCTCTCTTGCACGCTTCTCCCCGGTGTCGCACGCGCCGAAGAGAAAGTCAAAATCGACGAGCGCACCAAGAAGTCGATCGACAAGGCACTCGCGTACTTGAAAGACAAGCAAGACCGCGATGGTTCGTGGGGCAATGCCGCCATCACGTCGTTTGCGTTGCTCGCGTTCATGTCGAATGGCCACGTGCCGAACCAGGGCCTCTACGGGCCCGAAGTCGCGAAGGGCGTGCGGCACCTGCTTGCGGGGGCCAACGCCGATGGCTACCTCATCGGCCCGCACGGCGGCAACATGTATTGCCACGGTATGGCCACACTCGCGCTCACGCAGGTCTACGGTATGACCGGCGATGAGGACGTGAAAAAGATCTTGAAGAAGGCCGTCGATCTGATCGCGAAGTCGCAGAACAACGAGGGCGGTTGGCGGTACGAACCCAGCCCCACCGGTGCCGATATTTCCGTAACGATCATGCAAGTGATGGCACTTCGCGGTGCGAAGGATAGCGGAATGCACGTGCCCGACGACACGATCAAGAAGGCGCTGAAGTACATCGACAAGTGCCACGATCCGCGGAGCGGCGGTTACAAATATATGCCATATTCGTCCGGCCCCGGTTACGCGCGCACCGCCGCCGGCGTGTGCGTGCTGCAACTCGGTGGCGACTACGAAGCGAAGCAGATCGACTCGGCGGTGAAGTATCTCGAAAAGGAAGCCGACGACAAACAACATTACTGGTACGGTCACTACTACGCCGCACACGCGATGCACCAAGTCGGCGGCAAAAAGTGGGAAGACTACTACGGCCGAATGAAGGAAACGCTGTTGACCAAGCAAAAACCATCGGGCGAGTGGCTCGAACGAATGGAAGCCCACAACGGGGCCTCGTATCAAACGGCAATCGCCGTGCTCATCCTCTCGGTGCCATCACACTACCTGCCGATCTATCAGCGTTAGTCCCCAGCGAGCAATGCCTGAATGAGATAATCGAGTTCATCATCAAGCGAATCGGGATCATCGACACTCGCTGCCACTTGCTGCTTAACGAGTTGCCGAAAGCGTTTTCGCAAACGATGCACGGCGACTTTTAGTGCTCCGTCGGTCACGTCCAATTTCCGTGCGGCCTCGATTGCCAGCGCACCGTCGTCGGTTGGAATCAGCCAGCATCGCAGAACCTCAAACCTCTGCGACTCGGCACGTTGCTGATACTCGGCTGCTAAGGAACTGTCTGAAATTAACTTCCCGGTTTGATGGGTATGGCACGATAGTTCCATGTCGGTAGTTCATCGTCGAAGACGATTCGCATCGACTCGA
>JAYSKW010000485.1:0-2779 GCA_043726085.1 Limnoglobus sp. | reverse complement strand
CGTGATGTTCTGTGCGCCGATGCTGTTCGATTGCGTCGCGTTGAAGATCGCATTCGTGCCCGAAAGCACCGTGCCCGCGCGATTGATGACCGTGCTGGCGACGTTCGATCCCACGGCGGGGAGTGCGACGCCCGTGCCGCCGAAGTTGATCTGGTTCGACCCCGTGCCGATGGTAAAGCCCGTGTTGCGACCGGCCGCCGTGCCTTTCTGCACCGTCACGAATGGCCGGACCAGTTCGAAGCGGCGCAGGTCTTCGACCGTGGTCGTGCCCGCGTTCGTCGAACCTTCCACGATGCGCAACTGGTTCGTCAGGAACAAATCCGACGAAAACGGCTGATTGCCGACGACGAACGTGACGAGGACGGAGATTTGAGTCGAACGGCGCTGCGTGTCGTCTTGCGTACCGAAGTTCAGGGTAATGCTGTTCGAAACGGAATCGACGGTGAGCGTCGGGTTGCGGCCCGCCCCGTTGACAGGTGCGAAGGTGTTGAAGTACGTGTCGTCGGTCGGGTTCGCCCCCGCCGCATCGACGACGCCGACTTGCCCCGGCAGAAAGCCGTAAGCGGCCGGATCGCGAACAAACGTGAACGGTCCCGAATCGTCGACGTCCATCACCGGCAGCGGTGGGAAGTCGATGAGCCGGAGTTGCTCGAAACTGCTGATCGGCAGTGTGTACGTCAGTCGATACGTCACGCGGTCGCCGGGCTGGATCGACAGCGGCGCGTCGGTCGGTCCTGCAGGGGGAACGGTCTGGCCGTTGATCGCGTAGATCTGTTTCTCTTGTACGCCGTACGGAATCACAACGCTCGTACCGCTGTCGTCGGAGCCGGTGCCGATGATCGTCGGTACGGCGGCGTTGATCGTGCTCGTCAGCAACTGATTGCCGACGATGCCATCGCGGGCCGCGGTTCGCGGGTCGTTCACGGAGTTGGCGAGAATGTCGCCTTGGTCCACGCTCGGGTCGTTCGAGCCACCGTTCGCGGTCCGGTACGAGTCGCTGAATTCCTTGCTGACTTCGGTGTAAAACACAATCGTGCCGGTGGTGCCACCGAACTGTTTGCCTGCGATCGAATTGTTCGTGGGGCCGGTGCCATCGTTGCCGACTTCGCCGCCGACCAGCCGCCCCGCATTCGCACCGAGGCGCGCCTGGAGTTCCTTTGAGATATCGAACCGCAACCCCGTCGTACCCGTGTCGCTCGTCAAACCGTCGACTTGCACGCTCGCGCCGAGGTTATTGAACACCGTCGGCGAAATCGTGCCCGTCTCGGGACCATCGGCGGGGAAACTCGTAGGGTCGGCAGCAGCGACCGAGTTATAGCGTCGCTGATAATCGATGACCGCGTTGCCCTGGAAGTTGCCCGAAGTATTCTGGCGGCTGCCGTTTGGCGAACCGGTGAGGAACGCGTTGTTGATCACCATCGCTGGGAAAGAAGTCACAACGCCGCGCGTACCGAGGAACAGCCGTTGGCCGTCCGAAAGCGTGTCGTTCACGAACAGATTATCGAAGGCGAAATAATCCGAAACCTGGTAATTCAGCGTGTAGCGCAACAGCGTGATGCCGGGGCGAATCGACTGGCCCGCCGGGATCACGAGGCCGGTTGCCGGGTCGATCGCTTCGACGGACTTCTGAATCGCAACCGATTGTTCTTCGAGTGTGTGCGGGCCGTTGTCCGGCGTCGCCTTCGCCACATCCTGGTTCGCGGGATCACGGTTATCGAGCGGCGTCCAGTTCGCTTGCGTGCTAGCCGTGTTTTGGTTCGTAACGCTATCGGTGCCTTGCGGAACGACTGCGCCGCCACCCGCCAGATCGCGCGGGATATAGAAGTCGAATTCGTACGCCGCATCGACCGCGAGTGGCGTGCCGACCACCGTGCCGAAGTTGTAACTGAGCGTGCCGTCGGGTGCCGTATTGACCGCCGTACCGGACAGGTTCCCTGCGATGAAGACGTTTGAAGCCGGTGCCGCCGAGGTGAACGCCGCCATGTTCGTGGCGGTCTTCGCGACGATCTGCATACTCGCGGCGAGGTCGTCATTCAGCTTCGTGTTCGTTAGCGTTTGGCCATCGGCAATGTCAATTTCCAAACGGTAGCGACGGACGAAGTTCGGCCCCGAAGCGGTTTCGCTTTCTGGCCCGAGGTAGATCTTTTTGAAGCGATACAGTTCAGGCGTCACACCCGCCGTCACGGGGCCGTTGTAAATGCCGGGGCCGTTCAGCGCCGCCTCGTCGTCGCGGAAGCCACCCGTCACCGCGATCGGCAATACGCTGCCGACGTCGGCGAGCTTGCTCGTCGGCGCGGTGATCGTGACGGCCGTATTTTGCGTCGGGCTGAAGCTGCCGAACGGCAAGCTGTAAATGAAGATCGTGTCGTTCTTGCCGAACCCCGCCGGCACCGTCCGCGATTCGCCCGTCAGCGGGTTGATGTACGTCGTCTGCCCGGCGATCAGGGTGATCGACGTGGCGGGCGTCAGCGTCAACCCGGCCCCCGTGACGGTCAGCGTACTGTAGCCGTCGCGCGGATTCGTGGCCGCGCCATCGGGGCCGCTGGTGTCCATCGCGACTTCGATAAACGGCGCAAAACCGGCATCGGTCGGACTGGTGTTCGCGAAGCTGAAGCCGAAGCTCGCTTGTTCGCCGAGCAAAATGTTGCTCGACGACAACCCGAGGATCGACGGAACCGGAGCCGGATTGATCCGGTCGTCGAGCTTTTCGACGCCGATAATCGGCTTGCGGTTCGGCTTACGTGCGGTGATCGGTGCGCGGAAACAGGAAAGGCGACGG
>JAYSKW010000484.1:0-16678 GCA_043726085.1 Limnoglobus sp. | reverse complement strand
CACTGATCTCAGCCTCGAGACTCTGGCTCAATTTAAGAATCTCAAGGAGTTGCAGTTGAAGGGCACGAAGGTGACGGCCGCCGGCGTGAAGACGTTCCGGGCCGCACGGCCGGAGTGCATGGTCGCGAGCAACTTCCCGGAATGATGCCTTTTCGTGCCTGGCACGAGCCGAATCGGACGAAATACGTTTAGCCGCGCCGCGTAGTCTTCGGAGCGAAGCGCGGACTCGATGTGTCGGATGATGCATGATGATTCTGAAAGTTTCCGCGCCTCGATCGGTGCGTGGATGCAAACGCTTCTGCGGTCGCTTGATGCGTTTTGCGCCGGGCAATACACTATAACGAACGCTGTGTGGTTCCCTCCGCGATTGGACTTTCCCCATGCACTCGACTGCCGATATTCGACCGAAAATCTACGACACGATCACCGAAACGATCGGCGGCACGCCGCTGATTCGGCTCCGGCGCGTGACCGATGGCGCGAAGGCGCACGTCGTTGCGAAACTCGAAAACTTCAACCCGTTGTGGTCCGTGAAAGACCGCATCGGCGTCGCGATGATCGAGGATGCCGAGGCCGCGGGGAAGATTCAAAAGAACACGGTGATCGTCGAATCGACGAGCGGAAACACCGGCATTGGGCTGGCGTTCGCCTGTGCCGCGAAAGGCTACCGGCTCGTGATTACGATGCCCGAAAGCATGTCGCTCGAACGGCGTCGGTTGCTAAAAGCGTTCGGGGCCGAGTTGCACCTGACGCCTGCCGAAAAGGGCATGAACGGGGCCGTGTCGCGTGCCGAGCAACTCGTCGAGGAACTCGGCGGCGAACCGAAAGCGTACATGCCGCAGCAGTTCAAAAATCCATCGAATCCCGACATTCACCGGAAGACGACCGCCGAAGAAATCTGGCGTTGCACCGGCGGCGTCTTCGATTTCTTCGTCTCCGGCGTCGGTACGGGTGGCACGATCACCGGTTGCGGCGAAGTCTTCAAAGATCGCAACCCGAACGTCAAGCTCGTCGCCGTCGAACCGACCGCGAGCAACGTGCTCACGCAGCACATCCTCAACGGCGTGCCCGCCGATCAGGTGATGCCTACAGCACGTCATAAGATTCAGGGCATCGGCGCGGGGTTTATTCCCGGCATTATTCGAGATGGTTTGCAACGGGCGAAGGAAAAGAACCGCACGTTCATCGACGAAATCATGCTGGTCACCGACGACGAATCGTTCGAGATGGCCCGCCGGTTAGCCAAGGAAGAAGGGATGCTCTGCGGGATCAGTTGCGGGGCCGCCGCCGCCGCCGCGATCAAGCTCGCACATCGCCCCGAGAACGCGGGCAAGACCATCGTCGTCGTGCTCCCCGACCTCGGCGAACGCTACCTCAGCACCGCACTGTACCCCGAAGGATGATGCGATTGAATGCATTTAACCGCGGAGGGCGCAGAGAACGCTGAGTTTGGCCTCAAGCTACCCGTGGCTAGTAGTCGAAGTCGTGAGACTTCGGGAAGTCACCGAGTCAGAAGTCTCACGACTTCCGCTAGGAATTCATTCTTGTTTTCTCCGCGTACTCTGCGATCTCTGCGGTTAAACTGTCTTGTTTGGGTTACCCGCGCGCCCGAAGTACTTTCGGCCTTCGTCGGAAATCAGCGCGAAGAAGCCCCATGCGCCGACGATTGCGCCGAAGAAACAACAGCCGAGGTCGGGGGAGTTGATGGCAGCCAAAAAGCAGCCGACGAACGCCAGCGAGTAAAACCGGCGCAGCAAGAACGCGAGTGCCCCGAGCAACACGCCGACGCTCATGAGTAGGAAAATCAGGCGTGTGAAACGCAGCTCGCTCACCGGCACGGTGGCCGCCGCATCGCGGGTCTTGCGGTCTTGCTCGTCCTGAAATTCCTTCGTCTTGTCCGCGTCGCGCTTCTCGTCGTCTTCGGAACGCTTTCGATTCGCGTCGGCTTTCGGCGCATCGGGCTTGTTCGCCGTCATGAACTGCAAGTTCGCTTCGACGAAGTTCTTCGCGCCGTTGGGGTCGACCCCGAACCAGTAAAACAAATAGCCGTTGACCAACACCCCCGCGAATCCGAGCAGCAACAGGCCGTACAGCGCCACGAAGATCCGTGCGGGAATCTTCGACGCTTTCGGTCGCGGCAAGGCATCGGTGAGCCGATCGCCATCCCGCACGGGTGCCTGAAACGGGCTTTTGCATTCGAGGCAGGTGACGACCCGACCCAGAAACGCTTCGGGGATATTCAGCAAGTGCTGGCACGAAGGACAGCGAATTACGACAGATTCTGGCATCCCTTTGGCCTACGAAAAGAGGCACCGCTAGACAATCATGCCTTACTCGATAAACTTGATGAACATTAACCGTTGGCAGCCTCGGCGAGGGCGACGATGCTCCGTAAATTCTCGATCGTGGCGGTGGCCGGTTACGTCGTGGCGGCGATGATCTGGGTCGCGTTGGCAGGGGTCGTACGCGATGGCGGAAAGCTCGAGCTTTTGAACGTCGCTTGCGACCCGACGCGCGAACTCTGGCACGACATCAACGCACAGTTTGAAAAGCGGTTCGAACGCGATACCGGCATTCCGATTACGATCACCCAATCGCACGGTGGCTCCGGCAGTCAGGCCGGTTCGGTCATCAATGGCCTAAAAGCCGACGTTGTCACACTGGCACTTTGGACTGACACCGACGCGATTCGCAAAGCGGGGATTATCGACGCCGGTTGGGAAGATCGTTTCCCGAACCGCTCGCTGCCCTTCACGTCGACCATCGTGTTCGTCGTCCGCAAAGGCAACCCGAAGCAAATCCACGACTGGAACGACCTGACCAACGATGGCGTCAGTGTCATCACGCCGAACCCGAAGACGTCGGGCAACGGCAAGTGGAGTTTCCTCGCAATGTGGGGCTATCAAATTTCGCACGGCAAAACCGACGCCGAAGCGCTTCAATACGTCACGCAAGTGATTCGCCGCGTGCCGATCCGCGATGCGGCCGCTCGAAACGCGACGGTGACGTTCGCACACAAAAAGATCGGCGACGTTCACCTGACGTGGGAGAACGAAGCCTACTTTGAGGTCAAGGAATCGAACGGCGATCTGGAGATCATCTACCCGCCGAGTAGCGTATTAGCCGAACCGCACGTGGCCGTTGTGGATCGCATCGTCCGGAAGCGCGGGACGAAGGCCGCCGCCGAAGCGTATATGAACTTCCTTTACACCGAAGAGGCACAGGAAGTGATTGCCCACCATTACTATCGCCCCACGAACGAAGCCGTCCTCAAACGCAACGCGAATCGCTTCCCGAAAATCGAACTGTTCTCGGTGAGGACGATCGGCACGAGTTGGGACGAGATTCAGAAGCGGTTCTTTGCGGAAGGCGCGATATTCGACTCGATTGACACCGCAAAGGGGGTGGCGAAATGAGTCGGACATCGCGCCGCGTATTGCCGGGGTTCCGCCTCGGCCTCGGGTATACGATCTTCTATCTCAGCATCATCGTGCTGGTCCCACTGACTGCGGGGATATTCAAAGCCGCCGACCTCACGTTCGCCGAGTTCTGGGCGGTCGTCTGGACGCCGCGCGCGATTGCTGCTTACAAACTCACGTTCACCGCTTCGCTTACGGCGGCGGTCATCAACGTCGTGTTGGGCCTGATCGTCGCGTGGTCGCTGGTTCGGTACGAGTTTTACGGCAAGCGCATCGTCGATGCGCTCGTCGATGTGCCATTCGCGTTACCGACGGCGGTGGCGGGGTTGGTGTACGCGAGTTTGTACGTGAAAGACGGCTGGCTCGGTCAGTTCCTCGTGCCACGCGGTTTCGAGGCGGCGTACACGCGGACCGGGATCATTTTGGTACTGGTATTTACGGGGTTTCCGTTCGTGGTACGCACGGTGCAGCCGGTGCTCGAAGAAATGGACGCGGAGACCGAAGAAGCCGCGGCGGTGCTCGGCGCGAACCGCTGGCAGACGTTCCGCCGCGTGATTATGCCCACGCTGTTGCCGCCGACGTTGACGGGCTTCACGTTGGCATTCGCCCGCGCCATCGGCGAGTATGGCTCGGTGATATTCATCAGTGCGAACATCCCGTTTCAATCCGAAATCGCGCCGATGCTAATCGTCACGCGGCTCGATGAATTCGCGTACGGGGAAGCCGCCGCGATTGCGGTGTTCCTGCTCGCGTTTTCGTTCCTGTTGCTGGTCGCGATCAACTTCCTCGAACGGTGGAGTCGCCGCCATGACGAGTAATTCGCCGCCGAAACGCATCCGCACTGACCCATGGTGGGTGCGTTATACATTCGTGACGCTGACGTTCCTGATCGTCGGCGGGCTGGTCGCGTTACCGCTCGTCAACGTGTTTACGAGCGCGTTCCGTGCGGGGCCGCTGCTTTACTGGAATAGCCTCGTTCACGATGCCGATACGCGACATGCGATCTTTTTAACGCTGATGATCGCGCCGGTGGCCGTCGCGATGAACACGATCTTCGGCATCGCGGCGGCGTACACCATCGCACGTTTCCGCTTCCCTGGTCGCACGATCCTGACCACGCTCATCGACTTGCCGTTCAGCGTCTCGCCGGTGGTCGCGGGGCTGGTGTTCCTGCTACTCTTCCGCCAAGGTTCGCCGCTCGGCGACTGGTTACTCTCGCACGGCTACCAAGTGATTTTCGCCGCGCCGGGGATGGTTCTCGTCACAGCATTCGTGACGTTCCCGTTCGTGGCCCGCGAACTGATTCCCGTCCTCGAAGCCAACGGCCCCGAAGAGGAAATTGCCGCCCGTAGCCTCGGCGCGAGTGGCTGGCAGATGTTCCGGTACATCACCGTGCCGAACATCAAATGGGGCCTGCTCTACGGCGTGATTTTGTGCAACGCCCGCGCGATGGGCGAGTTCGGCGCGATCTACGTCGTCTCCGGGCGGATCACCGGTCGCACCGACACGATGCCGCTCCGCGTCGAGAAACTCTTCCAGGGCATCAGCAAAGAAGACCAAGCCGCCGCCTTCGCACTGGCCTCGTTGTTGACCATGTTGGCACTCGTCACGCTCCTTCTGAAAGTCGTCGTCGAAAAGAAAATGCGCGAGGATCGAGTCGAGGATTAGCGGAGTACTTCCACCGGTGGCTCTTACGGTTTCCGCATTCGTGCGGGACTCTGCCGAATTTCGTACCCGATTTCGCGTCTCTTCCGTACTCTGAACTGTGAAAGAGCTAAAAAACAAGGCGATACCGCCGATAGATACGAGGTCGTGTGCCTGCGGAACGACTGGCCGTTCAACTGGTCGACGATCTGCGAGCGCTCGTTCGCGGGCGCTTTTGCGGCGACGATCTCACGCGCACGCTCTACTCCACCGATGCCAGCCCGTTTCAAATCCTGCCGCTCGGCGTCGTGATTCCCGCCGATGAAGCCGACCTTTGCACGGTCGTGAAATACGCCTACGAACACGGTATTCCCGTCACCGCACGCGGCGCGGGAACGGGCCTCGCGGGCGAATCGCTCGGCCCCGGTTTGATCGTCGACCTCAGCGTCCACTTCCGCCGCATTCTGGAAGTCGGCCCCGATTTCGTTCGCGTCGAACCGGGCGTGACGTACTCCGAACTCGCGACCGAACTGGCGAAGCACGGGCGGCGATTCGCACCGAATCCGGCGAACGGCGCGAGTTGCACACTCGGCGGCATGATTGCCACGAACGCCAGCGGCGGCACCGCATTTCGCCACGGTTACACCCGCGATTACGTCCGCGATTTACGCATCGTCTGGGACGACGGCAGCGTGGAAACGCTCTCCGATTGCGGCCCGCGCACAACGGCGGTACGCAACGAATGCACGACGCTGCTGAGCGAAAATCGCGACATCATTTCGATCACGCGGCCGCACACCGCGTTCAACCGTTGCGGCTACGTTTTAGATGATGTCGTCGAAGCCGATGGCGCGAACCTCGCGAAGCTGTTCGTTGGCTCCGAAGGCACGTTCGGCATCACCACGGAAGCGACACTGCGAACCGTGCCATTACCCGGCGGCGTTTGCCTCGCGCTGCTCGGTTTCGCGTCGTTCGATTGCGCTCTGAAAGCGGGCGTCGATCTCAAACGCGAACCGGGAATCGTCGGCTGCGATCTACTCGATCAGCGTCTCCTATCGCTATCGCGCACGGCGAAACCGGAAAGCGGCGTCACGCCAGTGCCGAGTACCGTCGGCGCGGTGCTCGTCGCGATGTGGGAAGCCGAAACCGAGCGCGATGCGGTGGCATTCGGGCATGATGCCGTCGAGCGTTTACGGGCCGCACACCGCATCAGCGTGCTGACCGAGCCGACGTGCGAACCGGCGGAAGTGGCTCGAATTCAAGCGTTTCGCGACTCGGTCGTCATGGGGTTGTACGCCTTGGGGAAAGGGCGTCGGCCCGAGGCGTTCATCGAAGATACCGCCGTGCCAACCGAGGAACTGGCCGCGTTCGTTGCCGGCGTGCAAGAGATTCTACGTACCGATGACACCACGGCGTCATTCCTCATTCACGTGCTCGCGGGGCAGGTTCACACGCGGCCGTTCGTCGACCTCAACGATGAAGCGGATCGCGCGAAAATGTGGTCGATCGCCGAGCGCGTTCATGCCCTCGCGATCGCGCACAGTGGCACAATCAGTTCGCAGCACGGCACGGGCTTGGCCCGCACGCCGTGGGTGGAAAAGCAGTACGGCCCGCAGATGCCGGTGTTCCGAGAGTTGAAACGCATCTTCGACCCGAAGAACATTCTGAACCCCGGCAAGATCGTCGGCCCCGACCCGAGCCGTCCCGCGTGGCCACTCCGCGCCGTGGTGGTATCGCCGGAACGACAGACGTTATTGATTTGGAACGACAGTCCCACGCAAGAAGCGGCGAAGTGCAACGGCTGCGGCGACTGTCGCCCCCGCGCCACAACCACGCGCATGTGCCCGATCTTTTTAGCCACGGGCGAAGAAGCCGCAACACCCCGCGCCAAGGCGAACGTATTGCGGCAAATCACCGACGAAAAGGAACTCCTGAGCGACGATGTTCGCGCATTGGCGAAGCTCTGCGTGAACTGCAAGATGTGCCGCGACGAGTGCCGCGCGAAAGTTGATATTCCCAAACTAATGCTGGAAACGAAGGCCGCACTCTACGAAGAACACGGTCTCGACCGCCGCGACTGGCTGCTCGCTCGCGCCGAGACACTCTCGCGCTGGGCGAGCAATTTCGCCTTTTCCACCAACGTGATTTTAAGCACGCGCTGGTCGCGCTGGTTGCTCGAAAAAATCTTCGGGCTGTCGCGGTACCGGCAGTTGCCGCGCTTCACGCACCGGACGTTTCTGCGCCGTGCCCGCCGCGCCGGTTGGACCACGCGGAACCCGAAAGCCACGGGGCGGAAACTCGCGTACTTCGTCGATGTCTACGCGAACGCGATCGATCCGCAGATCGGCGAAGCAACCGTGGCCGTGCTGCAACACCACGGCTTCGACGTGATTGTGCCGCGCCGGCAACGCGGTAGCGGCATGACGCCGCTCTCGTATGGCGATGTCGATACCGCCCGCGCCGTCGCCAGATACAACGTGCGAACGCTCGCGGAACTCGTGCGCGAAGGCTACACCGTCGTCTGTTCCGAACCGACGGCCGCACTGGCGCTGACGAACGATTACCTCGATTTGCTCGACGATCCCGATGCGAAATTGGTCGCGGCGAACACCGTGGAATTGATGACGCTACTCGGCGAGTTGCAAAAAGCGGGCACGCTGCAACCGCCGATTCGCGATGTGCCGTTCGGCATCGGGCACCACGTGCCGTGCCACTTGAAGGCGTTGCGCGGCGGGGCAGCGGGGCCGAAATTGCTGGCCACGATACCGGGGATGCAAGTCCACACGCTGGACGTGAGTTGCTCCGGAATGGCCGGAACCTGGGGCCTGGCGGCACGCAACCGCGAAGCCTCGTTGGCCGCCGGGCGACCGATGCTCGAGGCATTCGACCGACCCCGCGCGACCTTCGGCGCAACCGAATGTTCCGCATGCCGAATGCAAATGCAAGACGCCACCGGCAAGCGAACGCTCCACCCCGTGCAGTACCTCGCCTACGCCTACGGGTTGCTACCCGACCTCGAAGCGAGTCTGAAAACGCCAGTGTAAACGTGCCTCACTCGCCTTTAGACATCGATGCCAGACCCCATTTGTCGCTCGTAAGATTGCCGCACCAGACTCATCACGTATGGCAGCTCGTCGAGCGATGCGAGGCCGATTTCAACGTCTCCGTTGCGTCTACCCTCGCTGATATCCTTGCATCGGCCTTGGGGGTCATTGATTTCATTAAACGTCGTGTTGATCGTGAGCAACAGCCGTCTGGATTGCGCATAAACATCGACAAAATTCGTCTCCGCCTTGTATGCCACGTATCTCTTGCGAAACTCCTCGGTCACGCAAGGATCGAGTGAGAGGACAGCTTTCCGAAATGCCTCGAATAGGTCTTTCATACCACCGACAAGCGCCGGGTGATCGGCGATGGTGTATTCTATATTCGCTATCACTTTTGGACGATAGTATGCCAACGCATTCGCCGACAATTTTGGCGACGTCCAAACTTTCAACGCCAAATCAGCGAGGCGACCCGCTCGCGATTTGATCGCCTCTTCGTTCCACTTAACGACGGAACCTAAATCCGCATTCAACTTGAGCGGACTCTTCTTGAACCCGCACTCCATGTCCCGTTTTTCATTGAAGGCTCGATCGCTGTATTCTGAGTTGTAACCCGTAAGCGTCAGGTTGCCGAGTGTGTGCAGCCACGTTTCTTGAACCCTCTTCCACTCCGGTCCCAACTCAGCCTTCCAAGCGGCGGAAAGGTTCTCATTTTGCGGCAAGATGTGTTCGATGGTGTATTCGGCGACCGCCACACGCTCTCTACGCTCGTGGTTCTCCAACCTTCGTAGCCAGTAGCTACGGCTGCGGAAGTTGTACAGGTCGCGGGTTTGTAGATCGCGGCGGAATTCCTCGTCGCCCGGAAAGCGCCGATACGACGGCATTGCGAGCAAATGCGCCTGAATACTCTCCAAGTAGCGGTCCTTCTTGAGAGCCTTTGAAAAACTGGCGAACGTTCGGTTCAACGAGTTTGGCATGATCGCGCAAATGGCTCGACGGAACACGTATGCCTCGACTAAACGCACCGCAGTGATGAAGTCGGATAGGGTTAACGTTTCGTTTTCGTAGTCGTCGTACAACTCGAGCAAGAAGGGGTAGGCCGGTTCGACTTTTAACTCGCGTAAGTCGTGGAAGGCATTGTTGAGAGTCGGTTCCGGTTCTGCGCCGAACGCCATCGCACAGCAATAGCGGGCGAAGGTGCGTATCTCCTTGATCAGTACTTCCACACCGGCGCTTTCAACTACAGGCAATTTTGCGTGAGATTTGAATGCTGCGTACACCTCGCGAATGTTTGGAATCTCGCCAGTCTTCACGGTGAGGTAATGGCGTATGAAGTCGTCGAAGTGAGTGCCGTAGGCTTTTTGCCCGAAGTCGACCTCCATCGGTCGCCAATATTGCTCGTACAGTCGTGTCTGCAACTGTGGCTCGAGTCCCATCAAGATGAAGTTGCGGATCTTGTCTGCTTCGTTTAAATCCAAGCCCGTGGAGTTCATACTCTCGAAGATGAGTTGTGGGTTGTCCTGGCTACGATTGAGCGCAATATCGACAACGACCAGTTTCGCCAAGCCATTGCAAACCGCTACGAAGTTTCCATTGCGCTCCGCGATCAGTTCCTCAAAGAGCTGGAAATTCTCCGTCACCCGTAGCGAAAACTCTTTTGGTTGTTCACTGCTGTCGATGATGGCAGTCAAAGACGCTTTGTCGATTTGCGATAGTAGTAGCTTGTAGTGCCGCTCGCCCGTTTCATCGGGATTGCATAGGTAATTATTCTTCAGCTTGCGCGGCGAGAATCCGTCCACTGGTTCCGTTCCCGTCATCGCCTTTGCGAGCGCGGCGATCAGCAGCATCACGGTCGTCAATCGTTGTTGACCATCGATGACGAGAAGCGGCGAAAACACCGTCACGGTTACCGGTCCCGGACCACCCAGCCCTTGTTCGATGTAAACGATCGAGCCGACGAAATGAACGGCTATCGTATCGTCACTGCCAGTCCGCACGATGTCATCCCATAGCTGTCGGCACTCTTTTTTCGTCCAGGAATACGTGCGTTGATAGATGGGTATCACGAACTGCGGTGCTTTCTTGAGCAGATCGAGTAGCCTGGCTTCGGTGGCTTTCACGGCAACATCTCTGAGTGATTTCGTTCGCGATCCGAATCATCTTATTAATATTTGCATGTTTGACTGGTGAATGGACGCGGCGGTCACTCCACCAGCTTCAGTTTCCGTTTGGCTTCGTCCATTCGTCCGAGGTGGCGGCCTTGTTGGGTGCCGATGTAGCGTGCGGCGGCGTTGGCCCAGGCAGTCTTGGCGCGGGCTTTGTCGCCTTGCCGCATACAGACGTCGCCGAGGTGGTCCCACACGGTGGGGTCGCTCGAGCCATCGGGCATGATTGCGGCTTTTTCGAGCCATTCACGTGCCTCTGCGAGTTTGCCGCGTCGGAACAATACCCAGCCGAGGCTGTCCAAATACGCGGCGTGTTCGAGGTTCGCTTCACCGGCACGGGCGCGTTCGTCGCGGTCGAGTTCGATCGCGCGGCGGATCGATCGCTCGGCTTCGTCTAGCTTGCGATTTTGATCGGCGAGGTTGTAACCGAGGTTATTTAATGCCAGCATATCGTCGGCATCTTCATCGAGAATTCCGCGTAGTTCTTGCTCGGCTTTGTCGAACTGCTTCAGCCCGTTCCACGCATCGGACAGCAAGTACCGCACCGATTGCACTTGCTCCGGGGCGGTGAATTCGAGCAACATTTCATCGCAGATTTTCCGCATCGCGGCATACTTCCCGAGGATGCCCAAGACTTGCGCGCGTTCGCGAATCGCATCGAAGCGAAACTCCGTCTCGGCATCTTGAATCGCCGCTTCGGCCTGTTCCGCAAGGCCTAATTCGGCGTACGGCGATGCGAGAAAATAGTTCCAACTCTTCGCGGGGATGCGGTTCGCCAACACCGGATCGCCGCGCAAACTCAGGATCGCCTCCCACTTTCGCTGGCGATACAAGAAGCGATATAATCGCATGAACGACCGCATACCCGCCTGCCGGTCGCCCTGTTTTGCGGCCGCACGCAGCGCCGCTTCGGCATCGTTCGCGTTGCCGGAACGGTCGGCGATCCCCATCAGTAAATCCCAAACTTGCGGCGAATGCGAGTCGGCGGGTGAAGCCTTCGCCGCGCGCAAAAGGCTGGTTGCGAAGCCCGTTTCCGCCAGAAACGAGGTCGCGAACGCCTGCTGACGCTCGACGGTTTTCGCTGGCACATCCGCCGGTTTCTTCTCTGCCTCGGCCTTCATGGGAAACAACGTGTCGGCGACCGCGAGCAACTGCGCGGGTTGTTCGGCCTTCGCGTACGACTGCACCAATAGGCGAAAGAATGCAGGGTCGTTCGTCGTCGCCGCGAGTTCGAGCCACATCGCGTGCGCGATGTCGAACTGGCCCTTTTCACGCGAAAGTTCGGAGATGAGTACCCACTGAATTGCGGCATTCTCGGGCTGCTCCGCCGATAGCGCACGCAACGTCGGCACGACCGCGCGACCGGTTGTGCGCAACAACTCCGCGAGCCGTTCGTAGGGTGCGGGCGATTGCGGTTTGCGCGCGAGATAGCGCGTGAGCGCGGCCAGTGACTTCGCGGTGTCACCGGCGACGGCGTGCAACTCGGAGAGGTTCCAATCGAGCCGTGCCGCACCCGCGGCGTCGTTCGCTCGCTTGGCATCCGCATACAGTTCGTGGGCTTGCTGGTAAGACCGAATCGCGTCGTCGAACTGCTTGCGTTCGCGCTGCGAACGACCGATTTTTTCGTACGCCTCGGCCCGTTCGCGATCGAGTTCGTTCGCGGAAAATCCTTGCTTCTGCAGTGCGTTTTGTTGCGCATCGAGGTACGCGATCACCGACTGCCATGCCGTTGTCGCGGTGGGCCAATCGGTGGCGGCATCGCTGGCGCGGGCAGCATCTTTGCGGATCGCGAGCGCCTTCGTTTGTCGCATATTCAACTGCGGGCTGGCGGTGGCCGCCGTCAGCACCGTGGCCGCTTCGCGGTAGCGCTTCGCTTCGTACAGCAACTTGCCGAGCGTGTGCGCCGTCTCCGCATCGGCGGGTTCGCGTTCGACCACCTGCTTCGCCATTCGCAGCGCGGCCGCATCGCGCCCGAGATCGATGTAAACCCGCACGAGTTCGCGCGACGGCGCAACTGCCGTCGCGTCCGCACGCACCACGCTCTCGTATCGCTTCGCAGCTTCAGGCAGTTGTTCGCGCAGCGCCAGCCGCCGCGCCATGCCGTACTGCGCGAGTGCCGCGCGTCGGCTTTCTTCAGCCACCGACAACGGCGTAAACGCAGCCCGTTCGGGCCAATCCGCCGCCACGCAAGCCAACGCCACAACCATCGCACTCCATCGCACGGCATCCCCTCCGCTTCGCATTCAATTCGACAACACGATTCTACCCAGAAGGCAAACGCAGGGGCAACCGCAGGCGAAACGGGTGGGGATCGCTCGCGATGCCTTCGAGGATTCCGCAGAGTTTTATCGGGACTATCTTTCCATTTTGTTCACGCATCGTTTGTGCTGTTCGGATTGATCTACGACCCTAGCCAGCAAAAATTGTTGCGGATGAATCCACCGCGTTTGAAGGTCTTCGCACGACTCGTTTGACATCGCGGTCCACCGCGATTAGGATCGGCCGTACTGCCCACCACGAGATCGAATCCTTCTTGGCGTCGCGATTCGATCCCCATGCCTGATCGCGTTGAACATGGTGACTCGCGTACCAACGGAAAGAGATTCGCCATGATAGACCCGACAGTATCGAAGTGGCTTTCTCGCCGTCGCTTGCTTCAGTTCGGTACGGGGAGTTACCTCGGATTGAATCTGGGCGGGCTGTGGCAGGCCCAGGCCGCCTACGCCAGGAACCCGGAACGACCGATTCGGGCGTGCATTTTGGTGTTCTTGTACGGCGGGCCTAGTCACATCGATACGTTCGATCCGAAGCCGGATGCCCCTGCCGAAGTGCGCGGGGAGTTTCGGCCGATGGCCACTTCGGTGCCGGGGGTTCAGATCTGCGAACATCTCCCTCACATGGCGAAACTGATGCACAAAGTCGCGATCGTGCGAGGTATGCACCATGCAGCACACCTACACGACTCCGGGTCGATCCACATGTTGACGGGTCGCCCGCTCGACGGCCCCGACCGCGAGTTGTTTTCCTCGATCCCGCAGCAATTCCCCAGCTATGGCAGTGCCGTTGCGGCGTACGGTCCGAATTCCCGGTGCGACGTGCCGTTCGCATCGTTGCCGTATGCATTTCACAACGTCGTCCCCACGCCGTGTCAAGGGGCTGGCTTTCTCGGTTCCACGCACGACCCCTTGCGGATCGACGTGGATCCCATCCACAAAAACTATCAAGTGGAGGTGCTTCAACCGAAGGACGGTTTGGACCATCAGCGGCATCGGACCCGTCGCGAATTGTTGGTGACGCTCCAATCGGGCCGCACCGCAAGCACGATGGATGTCCACTACGACAAAGCCCTACGTTTGTTGGATTCCGAAGCGATTCGTCAGGCTCTCGATATTCGTCGAGAATCTCCGAAGGTCCGCGATCGCTACGGTTTCGGGGTTGAGGGGCTATCCGCCGGTGAAGTCAACGGCGGGGGCGGCGAAATGGGCTATGCCCGACAGATGCGCGGTCAAAATTTCTTGCTCGCTCGACGACTCGTCGAAGCCGGGGTGCCGTTCGTGAATGTCTACGACTACCGGCAACAGGGCCAGAACTGGGATGCCCACTCGAAATGTGCGAACCAACATAAGAGCTATTTACTTCCCCCATTCGATCGCGGGCTTTCCGCCTTGATCGAAGATCTCGATGCACGGGGGTTGCTCGATTCGACCCTGATCGTCGTGACTGGCGAGTTCGGGCGCACGCCGAAGATCAACGCGAACGGTGGGCGAGATCACTGGCCCGACTGTTCGAGCGTGCTGCTTGCGGGCGGTGGCATCACCGGTGGTGCGTTATACGGTTCGAGCGATCGACTCGGAGCCTACCCCGCATCGAACCCGGTCACGCCCGGAGACCTCGCGGCAACGATCTATTCGCGATTTGGGATCGATCCTGCCACCGAGATGCGCGACCAGGCGAATCGACCGTATTCGTTGGCAACCGGAGAGCCGCTCGCAAAGCTATTCCACGGATGAGAACCTCCACATCGGCACAAGATTTGCATTTCCGCATCCGTCCGCAGCCATGTGCAATGATTCGCGGGCAAATGGCACACCATCGCCGATCGTCGGGCGGCTCGGTGCCATTTTGCCGCGCGATGACTCGTAAACTGGAGAGGCCGTTCGATGTCGAAGCATCTACCGACGCCGAGTGCGTTTGCCCAGACGTTTCGCGATGCGATTCGCGTGGGTTTCAACTGGGATCGGTTCCTCGCGGAAAGGTGGCAAATCGAGTTAGTGACGCTCGAATCGCCGTCGGATTTGGCGCGGTGCTTTATGCCGTGGTATATCGGAACGATCGGCGATGAAGTCGCGTACGATCACCCCGAAGCCGCGCCGATGAGCTTGCACGATGTGCCGAAGGCGATGCCGTTACTCAACGAGGAACGCAAAGCGGATATCCAGAACTACGTCGAATTGTTTCGTAAAGAGAAGGGCGTCATCGAGTTTACCGCACCGACGTACGCGCTCCCCGACGGCCAATATTTTATCCTCGATCGCAACCATCGATTGTCCGCACTGGCGTTGAATGCGGTGCCGTTCCGCGTGACGCTCTGGAACGTTCGCGGGCCGCTGGAACCCGATGGCTTGCTCGACCTCATTCACTGGACGCCACCGCGTAAGAGTTGTTCATGATCGATCTGCACTGTCACATTCTGCCGATGATCGACGATGGGGCCGCCTCGTTGAACGAGGCACTGGCGATGGCTCGCTTTTGCGCGACCGATGGCATTACGCACATCTTCGCCACACCGCACTGCCATCGGTACGTCCACTTGCTGCGGGACACGATTTTGCCGCACGTCGTGCAATTGAACGAACAACTGAAAGTGGCCGAGATCCCCGTGACGATCCTGCCCGGTTCGGAAATTCAGGTGACAGATACGACCGAGTATCGCCGCGAATTCGAGTCGGGGGTGTTCTGCCATTTCGGCGATGGTCGCGACTACACGCTGTTGGAGTTTAACTGGGCACGCGAGCAATTCCCGTCGGACGCCGCCGAGTTGGTAAGTTGGATTCGCGCGCAGAACATGATCCCGATCTTGGCGCACCCCGAACGGCACGATTATTTTTGGAAAGAACCCGCACTCTTGCAGTCGTTGGTCGATGCCGGTGCGTGGGTGCAAGTCACGGTCGATTCGCTGTTGGGCAACCACGGCCCATCCCCCAAAGTAGCGGGCGAAGCGATTCTACGGCAATATCCCGATGCGATCCTGGCGACCGATGCCCACAACATGGGCCGCTGTTCGGGGATGTCCGCCGGGTATGACTGGGTTCTGGAGCACCTCGGCTCCGCACGCAGCAACGATCTGCACACCCGAGCGGAGCGGGTATTGGAGTCGTGCCACACGAAGGAGAATTTGTAAGGTGTCGCAACGACGCCTTTGCCGTTTACCTGCCCTGTGCGATTGGTGTATCTTCTGCAAGCGTTTCGGTTTCACATCGGGTCGCGAATGTGCCGATAGATGGTATGGGTATCGTTCTCCACCACGGAATGGATCGGCATGATCGGGAACCGACTGCGAGTGTGGGAGCGAACCGCGTTGGTGCTGTTCGGCGTGCTGTTTCTACTGCTTGGCGCGATGATCGAAATTCGCTCGGCATTTCAGCGCGACCGCAAAACCGACTTCGGCGTTTACGCGCGCGCTGCCTGGGCGGTGCGTGCGGGGCAGGATCTCTACCAAGTCGAAGACGATCGCGGCTGGCACTACTGTTACCCCGCGCCGTTCGCCATCTTCATGGCCCCGCTCGCCGACCCACCGGAGGGCGAAACCCGTGTTGGTTTCCTACCATTCGCGGTGTCGGTGGCGGTCTGGTACGCCTTCAGTTTGGGCTGCGTTGCGTTCGCCGTTCACCGGCTGGCGTCGGCGATATTGCCCGACGAGCCGCAAGGCACACGGCGCTGGTGGTACGCCCGCATCGTGCCTGTTTACGTTTGCGTAGGCGGCATCGGCTACACGTTGGCACGCGGGCAAGTGAACCTGCTTCTGGTGGCGCTGATCGCCGGAATGTTTGCGGCCTACTCTGCAAAGCATCGCTTCCGTGCGGGAGTTTGGCTCGGTGCGGCGATCTCGCTCAAGGTGATTCCTGCGTACCTCGTGCTGTACTTTTTGTTGAAGCGCGACACCCGCGCCATCGCGGGCGTCGTTGCATCGCTGATCATTTCCTTGGGTGTCATTCCCACCGTATTGTGGGGGCCGCAAGGGGCGATCGACATCAACCGGCAGTTGCTGACCGTCGTGCTGCAACCGGGCGCGACCGGCGAGGGCGATCAAACCCGCGCGAAGGAATTAACGAACGCAACCGCCACGGATAGCCAGTCGTTTCAGGCGGCGATCCACAATCTGTTGCACCCGAATCGTGCGGAT
>JAYSKW010000483.1:0-9734 GCA_043726085.1 Limnoglobus sp. | reverse complement strand
ACCGCAAGAAACGAAACCCATCGCGGGCCGCACGACCCGTATGCTTTCGCCGAAATATAGATCGGATTTGGATGTTGTCCAAGAACTCGCAAGGTTTCGACCTCCGCAGCGTATATTGTAGTAGTAGGGACGGATGACAATCGAGTTCTAAAAAATTGAACCCGAACGGACACCGAACCCTCTGTCAACGTGAATCACGCCCTACAATGGTCTAGAGGACGATCTTCCGATCGCCCGATAACCTGAACTGGAGAGCCAAACATGAACAGTTCTCCCAACCGTGCGTCCAACCCCCCAGGGAAGCCGCGGCGGAAAGACCTGAACCTCGATTTAACGACCGCTCGCCAGATGCTGCCGTTAGTGAAGAGCATCGTGGCGGACATCGTCGATACGACGGGTCGCCTTCAACAACTGGCCCCGGTTCAAGAGACGCTCGACGAACTGCGTCGCTCCCTCACCTGGAAAAGTCGCGAGAAGCGCTACGCGGTCCGCGACGAAGTCGAGAAGGCGGAGCTGAACCTCGAAGTCGCGAAAACCGAACTCGATTCGCTGGGCCTTTCGATCTCCGACCCGGTTGCGGGACGAGTCGACTTCCCGACGCGGATCAACGGACGCCCAGCGGTGTTCTCCTGGCAACTCGGCGAAGACGGCGTGCAGTTCTGGCAGTACGCAGGCGAGGAGTTGCGTCGACCGATTCCAGCCGACTGGCAGCAAGGCACCCCCGTTCGCTATCGCGCCGAGCCGTAAACTACCCAAGTGGCCTGGCAGTTTAGTCAAGATGAGTCGGGTGTATGGGCTGAAAAAATTCTTTTTTAGTTTCCTTGCAACCGACAAAATCCTGCTCTACATACTTGTGTCTGCAACGGAGACGCAAGAAACCGACGCGAGACGAACCGGCGACAGTATTTGTGTCGTCGGCCAGATACTTGCCGCAAGGCAAGGAACATTGGCTTTTATTACTCCGAGGGGGGAGTAGTCTTAGCAGCCAGGCTGCCGAAGGGATGGACGGGACCCAAAAGTATGTCTGGTACCGGGCACTGTGGAAACAGTGTCCGGTTTTTTTTCGTACCTCGACAATGACACCTGAAAGCGGCATGCGTTTGCTTTTATGCTTGTTTTGCAGCTCGAAACATCCAGTACAGGACGGTTTTGATCTCGAACGGTTTTAGGTCGGGTTTCAGCGACAACAAACGCGCCGCGATGCCGGCGAGGTGCGGCGTGGCCCAACTGGTGGCGGGTTCGCGGGCGAAAGGGCCGAGGTAGCCGCGGCCGTGCGCTTGAAATTCGATGTGGTCGCGGAGTTGATATGCGAAGTGCAGCGGGTCGTCGAAGATCGCTTTGTCGACTGAAATCAGCGGTGGCGAAAATGCGGCCGGGTAACTGCGCGTAACCGGATGTTCGTTGTGTGCGGCGGCAAAGACGAGTACGTCGCGGAAGTACGCCTCTTCGATCGCCTTCAACAATTGTTGCCGCTTCGGGTACTGTTGCAGTTTGTGTTCGGGCACCCCGAGCGACAGGTTTACGACTTTCACTTTCCAGACATCAATCGCGTGACGCAGTGCGGCGATCACCGTTTCGACTTCGCAGTTTCCTTGCGGCCCGAAGACGTCGGCGGTGTACAAATTCACCTGCGGCGCGAGCGTGAGAATAATGTCCGCGACCGTCGTGCCGTGCGGGGACGACTGGTGACCATCGTATGGCAGTGGCGTCGGGTTCGCGCCGTGAAAGACGGCCCCTTCGATGCGACGGATCGGCGTGCCGAGCTTGGCGAATTTGTCTTCGAGTAACGAACGCTCGATGCCCGAATCGATGACGGCGACCGTCACGCCTTCGCCGGTGGCACGCGGATCGTGCAGCAACCGGTCGGGCGTTAACAGGCCGAAAATTTCGTCGAAGACGGTCGGGTTCGTCACGGGTTAGTCGGCCCCCGTCATGCCGTCGAGCAGTTCGCGAAGGCTTTGCACCATGCGAACGCAGTGATGGACGGCCTCGGGGCCATGCCGCACGGCGAGCACGCGAACCGCCTCGACGAACTTCAAGCCCGTGTCCGAATCGATGACCGCGTTCGAGTTCGCATCCATCCCGCGCTTGAGCGATTCGAGCACCGATTCGGACGGCGCGCCGCGATCCGCCGTCGGATCGACGAGCCACGACGACACTTCGTGGCTCGCCTTCAGTGCGGCTTCGACGGCGTCGAACAACATGCGGTGCGTCTGGCGTTCGGCGAGGGCGTGCCGCAGAAGTTCCGCGCCGAGTTCGGCCGCGATGGCAGTCTTGCGGCGATCGACATCGGTGAATTCGGGCTTGTCGAAAAGCTCCAGAATGACGTGAACGCCAGGTCCGACGCGCAGCGGGGCGGCGAGGATCGAGCGGCGGTTCTTCTCGAACGGCATCAGTTCGATCGAGCTAGAACTGCTCGCGACGATGTCGTTCATGATGCACGGTTCTTGGAAACTGACGATGCTGGCCGCGAGCGATTTGTGGAACGGCACTTCGGGAACGGGGATCGATTTACCCGCGGGGTCGTAGGCGGTGGTCGTCTGCGTGCCGTCGCTGGCGGCGTGGCGAACGAGCAATACGCCGTCCGGGGCTTCGGTTTCCCGCAACAGAAATCGGAACAGCGTGCGGACGGCTTCGGGCAACGGCACGGGGTCGTTGAGCGCCGCCGATCCGCGCACGAGCGGCAAGATCGTGCCGATCGATTCGCGGAACGCCGACAGGCTCTTATCGAGTTCGCGTTGCCGTTTCGCCGGGATGATTTTTTGCAGTTGCTTTCGCACCGCTGCGAGGAACGTCTCGCGGTTCAAGTCTTGGTTTTTATCGAGGTAATCGCGAACGCCCATACGGAGCGCGTCGAGCGGTGTCGCCTGTTGTGCGAAGCCCGTCACGAGGATGGCAACGAGGTCGGGGTGGAACTCGACGAGGTCTTCGAGCAGTCGCAAACCGTCGCTGCCGGAGCCGAGGTTCCAGTCGAGAATCGCGAGGTCGATCGTGCGTTCGTTGGCCGCGAGGAGCGCCGATTCCGCATCGCTGACGCCGACGACCACCACATCGAGCGAACTGCCGCGAAGCCACTCCTCGAAGGTCCGCCGTACGGAATCTTCGTCGTCGACGATGAGGACGGTTTCGCTCATGGTGCGTCTCGGCGAAGCCGTTTGTGGGTGGCGAACGCGACGGTAAAGTTGCGGGCGAGCAACTGCTGGACGGCCCGCAACTGCGCGATGTCCTCACCGGGGCGCAGCTGGGCCGCAGCATCTAAACGAGTGAGCGCATCGGCAGGCGCATCTTGCGCGAGGTGTGAACGCGCCGCCGACAGATGCCCGGCGCGTTCGGTTTCGAGTTGGAAAAGCAGCCCGAGATCGGCCTTGCAACGCCGGCAGTTCGGGCCGGTGTCGTTGCTCGCCTTACAGCACGGGCACGGTATCGATGCGATCATACAAAACTCACGCGTCTTCGAGGTAGAACAAAACATCGGTGAGCGCGTTGGTTGCGGTCGTCAGATCTTCCCAACGTCGATCTTCGAGTGCCGTGCGAACGTCGCTCACCAATCGTTCGAGTTCGACGCGGTCGTCGGGTGCGGACTTCGACAGCAAGCGTTCGGCTTTCTCGAGGAGCGCCCGTGCCTGCACCGTCTCGCGTTGGCCTTCTTGCGGGCCGGGTGCGAGCATCGGCGAATCGGACGATGACAGTTCGCCGTCACCGTCGATTTCTTCGCCCTCTTCGTTCCGCGTCCAGAGTTGATCCATCCGTTCGCGGGCGGCTTCGCGCTCCTCGACGGCGAAGCGAGCCATCGCGTTGTCGATGGTGATATGCTTCGTCAGACCCGTCGTTTTTTCGCGGGCCGCCACCTTCAGAACGCCGTCGAGCGTGAGGTCCAGTTGCACGACGATTTGGTTGCCGGCGGGGCCGCGCGACAGGCCCTCGATCATAAACTTGCCGATGCGGTGGTTGCGGCGGACGTCGGCGCTTTCGCCTTGATACACGTCGACTTCGACGGCCTGCTGGTTGTCGGTATAGGTGCAAAACACTTCGCTACGGCTCGCGGGCAGCGGCGAGTTCCGGCGAATGATCGTCGCGAACTTGAACTCGTTCGGTCGCATCGAGTAATCCGATGAAACGTCGAGGCACTTGATGCCCATCGAGTGCGGCGTAATGTCGACGAGCACGGCGCCGACGTTTTCGCCAGCGATGATGGCGGCCTGAACGGCGGCCCCCATTGCCACGCACAGGTCGGGGTTAATCTCGGTGTGCGGCGACTGGCCGAGGCGGTCTTCGAGCAACTGCGAGATCATCGGCGTGCGCGTGCTACCGCCGACGAGGACGACGCGGCCAATTTGCGAAGCGGTCAGGCGGGCATCGTCGAGCGCGCGCTGCACGCAGTCCATCGTCCGCGAGATCAGCGGCTGGATCAGTTCTTCGTATTTGTGGCGCTCGATTTCCGTGTTCAAGTGAACCGGCACGCCATCTTTCTCGGCGATGAATTCTTCTTCGATGCGAACGAACGGGTGATCGGAGAGCTTGCGTTTCGCGCCTTCGACGGCGTTCAGCAGCCGTGCGTGGCTGACTTTGTTCTCGCGCAGATTGATGCCGTACATCGTCGCGAATTCGTCGGCGACGTGGTTCATCAGCAGGTCGTCGAAATCGTCGCCGCCGAGTTGCGTATCACCATGGCTGGCGAGCACCTCGAACACCCCGGCTTCGGCTTGAACGATCGAGACATCGAACGTACCGCCACCGAGGTCGTAGACGAGGAATCGCTCTTTGGCGGTCTGGCCTGGGTCGTAAACGAGTGCCGCCGCGGTCGGCTCGTTGATGATCCGCACGACTTCCAACCCGGCCAGCGCACCGGCTTCGCGCGTCGCCTGACGTTGGCTGTCGTTGAAGTACGCGGGGACCGTGATCACCGCCTTCGAGACCGGCTTACCCAGTTCCTTTTCGGCACGCTCTTTCAAGGTGCGCAAGATCATCGCCGAGATTTCCTGCGGGCGAAACTCTTGCTTCCCGAGTGTGACTTTGACGTCTTGGCCCATCTTCCGCTTGATCGACTTCACCGTGCGTTCCGGGGCCAGCACCCACTGATTGCGTGCGGTTTTGCCGACGAGGATTTTGCCGTCTTCCGAGAGTCCCACAATCGACGGCAGAATCGGGTCGCCGTCTTCGACGAGGACTTTCGGCACCCCATCGATGAGCACGGCGACCTCGCTGTTCGTCGTCCCGAGGTCGATACCAATGAGCGTTTCCGCCATGACTTAACCGTCCCTGAAGGCTAGGATTTTGAAACTTTGACTTGTGCGAAGCGGAACAGCTTCCGGTTCCAGAGGTAACCGCGGCGGACTTCTTCCACGACGGTTCCATCGGGTTGGTCCGCGTCGGCGACGGTGTCGACGACTTCCATTTTCTCCGGGTCGAACGGCTCGCCGATACACTCGATCGGTTCCAGCCCCAGTTGGGGGAGCGCCCGTTCGATACGGCGTTGGCTCATCGAATAACCATCGGCCGCCGATGCGAGCAGTTCGCTGCGCTTCTGGTCGATGCCCGTGCTCGATTCGACCCACGCCGAGAACGCTTCGGTGATGTTCGCCTCGACAGCAGGCCGACCGAATTTACGTTGGAACCACCCGGCGGGTGGTTGTTCGACGTATTCGAGCGGGTCGGGCATGTCGCCGAAAATCTCGACCGACTCGGCGGTCTTTTCGACTTGTCGCCGCGCCACCGATAGCGAATCGTGAATGTCGAGCAGCGTCTTGATGATCGGCCGCATATGCTCGCGATCCGGCTCACCGGATGGCGGCGGCGGCAACGCTTCGATGAGTTTCGCGGTCTGATCGGTCGCGATGCGGGTGGCCTTCGTTTGCAGATTCACTTCGTGGCGCAGCGCCGTGAACTGCGCGAGAATGCTCTGCGCATCGATCGGCGTAACCTGCGGTGCATCGGGCGGGGTGAGATCCGCAGTCGATGCGGCTTCGAGCCATTCGCGAAAGTCGTTGAGGATCCATTCGATTTGTACGGAGGTTAGCGCGGCGGTGTGGCTGCGCTCACCAGTGTATTCAGCCCGATCCGCCGTCTCGACGTCCGACATGCCGCCTCCTCAATGATACTTTCGAGCGTTTCACTTTTGCCATATTCGAACAGCCTGTGCTTCGTCCGCGCGTCGAGATCTTTCAACGCGTCGTACGCCTCGCGGACTTTCGCGAACATCTCGGGTTGCTGCTCTGGCGGGTACTGTTTTACGAGTTCGAGGTAGCGTTTGCGAATCGCGTCGTCGGTGGCATCGGGCGGGATGCCGAGGACCGTGTAAGCGTCGGGCATTGGCGTCATCTCCCACCGAAAAGGAGTTCGAACGGATTGCGAAAACCGGGTATGGAGCGCATCGCCTCCTCGACCGGGTCGAGGAGCAATTGATGCGCCGGATTTTTGGAAGTATGAATGAGTTCGCGCGCGAGGTTGAGCAACCTCCGGGCCTGATCTAGTTGGCGGAAGTTCATCTTTTTCTCGGACAACAAGACTTTCGCTTCCACGAACGCGAACGCGGGGTTCAGGCGAAAGTGTCTGCGGAGCTTGCCGAGGAGCAGTTTCGCGACCTTGAGAGAATTCGTTGCAAAAAGAACGTCGACGAGTAGCTCGAATTCTTCTTCGGTACCATCTGTAGGCAACAGGCGTTGAATCTGGGCGAGGAGTTTCGTTCCGTGGGATTTTTGCCCGCGGTACTCGAATTTCAACTCCGACAACTTCGACCAGATCGTGTAGGTGACGGTGAGATCTTGCGGCTTCAGTCGCTTGTCGGCCAGTGCCTCGGCCAATCGTGCGTCGGCAATTTTTTTGTCGGCGGGCTTCAGCTTGGCGAATGCAGCATCGACCGACAGGATGTACGCGGGCAGGAGTTTCATCGTCGTCGAATCGGCGATGTTCTGCAACCGCTCGTCGGCCAGTGCGGCCCGCTTCGTCTTGCGCGCAATCGTCGACTCGATCGAGAGTTGAGAGAGTCGCATAAAAACATGCGGACGAATTGCGGATTGCCCTTCCGTCAGAACGGCTTCCGCAGCCTCGTGGTTTCCGGCGATCAGTTCCGCGCGGGCGAGGTTGATCGTGTCATCGCCGAGCTGCATTTGCAGTATCGAATCGAGTGGGTTGATTGCCAACAGCCGCTTCGACGCGGCGTGTGCTTCGGCGAACTGCAACTGTCTGGAATGCACCCCGTATATCAGTTCGAGCAGACGCAACGTATCGGGGTGCCGCTCGAGGAAGTTCTCCGCAACCGACTTGGCTTTGTCGAACGCCTCGTCATCGATCAACTGTTCGACCCAAGCGATCGTCGGAATGGCCCAATCGGGTGCGAGTGCCGCACTCCGAGCGAACAAGTCCTCGATCGTTTTCTCGGATAAACCACGCTTTTTATTCTTTTGTTTCAGTATGTGCTCGAACGGCCCGAAGAAGTCCGATTCTTCGTCGTACTCGTCGTTTTCCAGCATCTTTTGGGATCGCTTACCCATGTTGAGCAGGATCATCGCGCGTGCTCGCTTCGCCACGTCTGCGGGCCACGACTTGGGCGAAGCCGCCAGCCAGCTTTCGTATTTCAGCCAGTATTCGTTCGCTTCGTGATCGATGCTTCGCAAGTCGCACGCCATCGCATCGAGTCGATGCATGTGGGGATCGTCGGCGTACGTTCCGAATATCGACGTCAGTGTCTGTGCATCTTTCGGTTGGCCCTGGTTGATGACGGCCACGTACATGCACGCCGCGAAGCGGGTCGCCAGGTCCGGGTGAGCCGTCTTTAACAACGGGTACAGTTGCCGGACGATCCGCCAGGCGCTCGTCATCGACATATCGCGGCCGAGGTACGGCTGGAGTTCTTTCAGCAACTTGACGATCGGGTTGTTCGACAAATGATCGGATGCCTTGGCGATCCGCTTTTGGTCTTCGGGGGTTTGGCCCGTGCGCTGCGATGCGTCGATCGACGAATGGAGTGAAGCCACGAATTTCTTCGGCATCCGAGTCGGCGAGAGTCGCTGCCAGTTCTCGATGGCGCGGGCGTCGTCGTTGGCGCTGTACGCCATCAACCCGCGCAGCGTCAGCTTCCATTCGAGGAACGGCGACTGCAAGCCGATCACTTGTAGCGTCGCTTTCGCGGCTTCGTCCTGCCCGGCTTCGTACTGCTTGAAGGCATTCAGAATGGCGTGTAGACCGACGCGGTAATCGTCTGGCACCGGTTCCGGCCGATTCCGCCTTACGAGCAAGTCCGCGATGGTCCCGCCGACTTTCGCCGCCGTCGTCGGCAACGTCGAGAGCGCCGCGAACTGCTTCGCTTTGGCAAACTCGCCGATTTTCCCATACAAAACTGCGACATCTTCCGCCCACTCCGAACTATTCGCCGCGAATTTTTCGACGCCACGAATCGCGTCCGTGACCGCTTTCACTTTGCCCGTCGCCATGAAACCATCGATGACGGTCGACACGGTGCGGCGGTAAAGTGCGTGGTTTTCCGCGCTGGGGTTGAGTTCGACCAGCTTCGCGGCGTCGGCGTTCGCTTCCGTGTAGTCTTTGCGAAGCAGCGCGGCAGCGATCCGCCCGGCGGTCGGAAGGTGGTAACTCGGTTCGACGATCTTGGCCACAACTGCAACTCCTGGATTCGTGTATGTAATATAACCGGAACCCGCTCGCGACTACGCGAGCCAACCTAACGCGAAACGCCATGACCGCACGACAGATTTTCCTGCTCTCGCCGTATCGTCCGCCGACCTCGTACCCGGTCACGCTGAACGCGGACGAAACCGCCGCGTGGTTGAACGGCCATGCCGCACTTTGGCACCCGGCGGTCCTTCAAAACGCGGTCCGCCCACCGTTGCCCGCGTCGTCGTACGATCACGATCTGCCATCGGAAAACTTCGTCTACGCGGTGGCCGAAGGGCCGACGTTGTACCAGCCCGACGACTGGCTGGCACGTGCCGCGAGCGCCAACGCCATCGCTTTCCGTTCGACCGCGTGCCGTACCGAAACCTTCGCGAATATGCGTGCGGCATTGCGCGAACGCGGCACGCCCGAATCGCAACTGGCGATCTCCGATTCGCTCGTCGGATCGTTCGCCGGGTTGGGTTACGGCTACCTTATGGTCGACACGCTGTTCGACGCGATGAGCCACGATAAGCTACTCGACGCCGACGGTTTCTGGGCGGATGTCTCCGCCGCCGTCGAAGCCGCGATGCGACCCGATGGGGAAAGCGAATCGCGCGAGAAACTACGCGATGCCGCGAAGCGGTTGCAGGTGGCCCGCGAAAGCGCAAGCTCCGGCACGATCCACCTCATGGAGTGGATCATGCGCGATCCGGCGCACCCCGATCAGGCCTGGCCCGCCGCCCTTGCAGCGAACGTTCCCGTTTCGATTATTATGTCTGCGGACGATCTCGAAAAAATGTCCGTCGATCACCCCGAGCGTTTCGCGGAACTCAAAGCGCGCGTGCCTGCGGACTTGCCCGCGTCGGCCGACCTCTGCGTTGGGTCGTTCCGCGACCGCGACGATGCGCTTCTGCCAATCGAATCGCAACTTTGGAACTTACGCACCGCACGGGAAACCGTCCGCAAGTTGTTCGGTTCGGAGCCGACGGTGTACGCGCGCCGCCGTTCGGCATACCACCCGCAACTGCCATCGTGGTTGCAACTCGCCGGGTATCGCCACGCGGTGGCGGTCAGCTTCGATGGCGCGCTCGTTCCGAGTCGCTACTCCGCCGTCGTCACGTGGT
>JAYSKW010000482.1:0-2289 GCA_043726085.1 Limnoglobus sp. | reverse complement strand
CCTTGCGGTCGCCGAGTTTCTCGGCCATCTCGGGCTGCGTGAGGTTGTAGCTACCGGCGGCCCCGCAACAGAGTTCGCTTTCGGGCAACGGCACCAGTTTGATACCGGGAATCATTTCGAGCAAGCTACGCGGCTGTTTGAAAATCTGCTGCGCGTGCCGAAGGTGGCAGGCATCGTGGTACGTGGCCGTGATCGGCAACGGGTGCGTCGGCGCGATTGGCCCGAGTTCGTAAAGGAACTCGTGAATGTCGCGGACCTTCGCGTTGAACTTCGCTGCCGCCTCTGCGGCGGGGTGGTCGTGCATCATGTGCGCGTAATCTTTGAGCATCGCGCCGCAACCGGCGGCGTTCGTGATGATCGCGTCGAGGTCGTTCGGAATGTCGCCAGTGAAGCCGAAGACTTCGCAGTTTCTCGCAGCGAGTTCGCGTGCTTCGGGTTCGCGGGCGCTGTGATAATGCAACGCGCCGCAACACTGTTGGGCACGTGGAATCCAAACTTCGACGCCGTTCTTTTGGAGTACGCGGGCTGTGCTCATCTGCGTTTCTGGGTAGATCGCGTCGGCGACGCAACCGAGGAACAACCCGACCTTCGCACGCTTCTTCCCCTCGGCAGGCAGGATTTCGGGGAACGAACCGTAGTGGGCTTTCAGGTTCGGCAGCATCCCTTTCATCGTGCGGAACGACTTCGGCAACAACTTCGAGAAACCGAGCTTTTCGATGGCCCAATCGACGCCGGTCCATTGCAGCAACCGCGCGGGTGCGAGCGCGAGGCGAGTGCGGAACCGCGACGGGAAGATCTTGAATAACATGAAGCGTTGAATGGCGTTCAAACCCTTCGCATGGCGACCCGGCTCGAGTTCCTCCATGTGTGCCCGGAACGGCTCGATGAGCTTGCCGTACTGCACGCCCGATGGGCAGGCCGTCTCGCAGGCCCGGCAATTCAAGCACAAATCGAGGTGGCCCTTCACATCCTGGTCGAGTTCGAGATCGCCATCGATCACCTGTCGCATGAGGTAGATGCGTCCGCGTGGCGAATCGGCTTCGTTGCCCGTTTCGACGTACGTGGGGCACGCGGCGGTACAGAGGCCGCAGTGAACGCAGTCGAGAATCAACTCGTAATCGAGCTTCGGCCCGATCACGTTGAGTTCGGTTTTCGTTGCCATGTCTATGTGTCAGTGAGGCAGGTGGTTCGAGTTTTACTCACAACGCTCAACTCTCAACTAATCACTACTCTCAGTCGCAAAACAGTAGTTACTAGTTGAGAGTGGATCGTTGTTAGTTGAATAGTCGGCCGGGGCTGAACACGTCGTTGGGGTCGATGGTGCGTTTGACGTGCTCCATCAACTTCCAGGCGGGATCTTGGGGTGCGGTCATCCGCCAATCGTTCGGAGCACGCCGAACCGCCACATTCGCTGGCCAATCGGGCGATTCGGTCGAGTGCAGCCAAAGTATGCCATTCAGCGGTTGTGCATGAATGATACGCGAATCGGCGTGTGGGAGTTTAGCGATTTCTGCCGCAACGTGGCTCGGTAGCACGTTTGCTTTCGCAATGTAGCGGCTTGCGGGGTGAATCTGAAGTCCTGCGATCGTCGGCCAAATCTTCGCCGTTTCTTCGGCGATGACGGCGATGTTGGCCACCTTCAACTCGTCGAGCAGCGTCGCGCGTTGCCATTTTACGGTCGTGGCTTTTTCCTCGAAGCCGATGACGCACTGCCAGTGTGAGTTCGAGAGTCCGATGGCCTCGGCGGCGGGTGGGTTCAACAGTTCGATGGCAACGGGGCGGCTCTTGCTGGCGTGCAGCAATTCCAGAAGCGTACCGATGCGATCGAGGGTAACGCCGCAACGGATGATGGCGACTGACTCCGATTTCGGCTTCACTTTGAACGTCGCTTGCGTGATGACGCCGAGCGTGCCGAGCGCGCCGACCTGGAGTTTCATCAGGTCGTAACCGGCGACATTCTTGACGACGCGACCGCCGCCTTTGACTTCGACGCCATCGTCGGTGAGGAACTGAATGCCGATGAGGTAATCGCGAATCGTGCCATACCCATAGCGATGCGAGCCACTCACATTCACCGCAATCACGCCGCCAACGGTGGCGCATTCGGGGTTCGGCACATCGATTGGTAGCCATTGATTTTCGACGGCCAGTGCGTCTTGTAGCGCCTGAATCGTGACGCCCGGTTGCACCGTGATCGTCATGTCGCGGGCGGGGTAATCGTCGATGGCGTTCAGCGCATTCATGTTCAACTGGAAGCCGGGCTTCGTCGGCGCGCGGCCGACGTCGAAC
>JAYSKW010000481.1:0-1451 GCA_043726085.1 Limnoglobus sp. | reverse complement strand
ATTGAACACGATGCCGCGGACGACGTACCTCGCCGCGATCAAGAACCCGAACCCCGAACTGAAGGGGGCCTAAGCAGATGGCAGCGGCTAATCATACCCACGTCGATGCGGCACTCGTCGAACACGACGTGTATACCGACGATGAATTCCTGATCGGCGGGAAGCATACGCTCGCAACGATCGGCGACAAGATCGGCAGCGTTTGCCTCGGCGACACCGTCACGCCCAAGGCGTGGTGGGCCACGTTCCTCATCGGCTTCTCGCTGTTGCAGGGCATGGTCGTCGGTCTCGTGTGGCTCTTCTACATGGGCGTCGGCGTCTGGGGCATCAACTCCCCGGTCTTCTGGGGCGTCGCGATTGTGAACTTCGTGTGGTGGATCGGCATCGGCCACGCCGGTACGCTGATCTCCGCGATTCTTTTGCTGATGCACCAGAAATGGCGAACGTCGCTCAACCGCTTCGCGGAGTCGATGACGCTTTTCGCAGTGATGTGCGCGGGGATCTTCCCGCTCATTCACATGGGCCGTCCGTGGCTCGCGTACTGGCTGTTTCCGTTTCCGAACAACATGGCCGTGTGGCCGCAGTTCCGCAGCCCGCTGACGTGGGACGCCTTCGCGGTGAGTACGTACTTCAGCGTCTCCTTGATGTTCTGGTACGTCGGACTCATCCCCGACTTCGCTGCGTTGCGAGATGTCGCCAAAACGAAGATTCAGCAGATGGTCTACGGTGGCCTCGCGATGGGCTGGCGCGGTTCGGCCATCCACTGGCGTCGCTACGAGAAGCTGTACCTGCTGCTCGCGGGCCTCGGCACGCCGCTCGTGTTCAGCGTTCACACCATCGTTTCGTTCGACTTCGCCGTGAGCATTGTGCCGTTGTGGCACGCGACGATCTTCCCGCCGTTCTTCGTGGCCGGGGCGATTTACGCTGGTTTCGCGATGGTGATCTGGCTGGCGATTCCGCTCCGTCACTTCTACGGGATGAGCGACCTCATCACGAAGAAGCACCTCGACGTCTGCGGCAAGATCATGCTCGGAACGGGCTTGCTCGTCAGCTACGGTTACTTCCTCGAAATCTGGTTCGCGTTCTACAGCCAAAGCGTTTACGAATGGGACACGACGCTGCAACGGCTGTTCGGGCCGTACTGGTGGTCGTACTGGTTGCTGATTCTGACGAACACGATCATCCCGCAAATGATCTGGTTCAAGCGGTTCCGACACAGCGAGTTCTGGTTGTTCATGGTCGCCGGTTCGGTCCACATCGGCATGTGGTTCGAGCGGTACGTGATTATCACGACGCTCTCCCGCGACCACCTGCCGAGTAGCTGGGGTCGCTACGCGCCGACGTTGTGGGATTATCTGATCATGTTCGGTTCGTTGGGCTTGTTCCTCACGCTGTTCGCGTTGTTCTTGCGGTTCCTGCCGATGATTTCGATCACGGAAATGCGCGAACTG
>JAYSKW010000480.1:0-14311 GCA_043726085.1 Limnoglobus sp. | reverse complement strand
TTTCTCCGCTAGCAGACAGGATTATCAAGATTTACAGGATCGCTAACACAGCGGCTTTTGCAGTCAACGTAATGATTTCGATATGAATCAATCAGTTATTCGCACCGAGAGCGAACAATTCGACGCAGGTCGTTCAACGCATTATGACTGCACACCCCACGCGCGGCAATCACCGAACGAGTTTGATTACTGCGCTTTCCGTTACGAGCCACCGGGCTTGTCTCGGTGGAAAGCGTCTCGTTTCTTACCGCGTGAAGATCACGTTGCCTGCGCCGAGGATCAGTTCGAGTTCGTCGACGACGACCTTGTTGGGGTCGATCCAATAATCGCGTGCGAGTTTCATTTCCGCGACTTTGCCGGCTTTGTCGCGGACGGCGATATGGACCGGCGTCGTACCGGTGACGCGCGAGAGGGCTTGCTTGAGTCCCTCGAAGCGGCGTAGCGTTTGTTCGTCTTCCGCGTACGGCATTCGCAACAACATGCAGCGCGTCAATTCGCGGCGAGCTTGATCGATGCTCAAAATACGCTTGACGATCATGTCGCCGTTGCTCGCGCCTTCGCGCCATTCGACGACGCCTTCAAAAAGCAGAATCGCGTCGTCTTTCACGTCCTCTTTGAAGCGGGTATATTCCTCGGACCACAGAATGCACTTCGCCTGCCCCGCGAAGTCTTCGCACCAGAACATCGCCCAACGCTTGCCGTTCTTGGTGGTGCGGAGTTGCAGTTGCGTGACCATCCCCGCGAGCAGCACGCTCGCCCCGTTCGGCAGTTTCGTAATGTCGGCGGCGGTGTGCGAGCGGTAGCGGCGGAGTTGCGCATCGTACATCGACAGCGGGTGCGACGAGATGTAGAAGTCGAGCGCTTCCTTTTCGAGCTTCAGCTTTTCGAGTTCGGGCCACTCGGCGACTTCCGGTAGGCCGTGGCCAGGACCGCGCTTCGCGGGGGTGTCGTCGTCTTCGGCGTCCATCGCATCGAAGAAGTTTCGCTGCCCGCGCTTCTTGTCGGTGACGCGCTGTTCGGCCGACGTGATCGCCTTTTCCAGTGCCATCATCATCGCCGAGCGTCGCCCGAACACATCGAGCGCGCCGGCTTGGATCATCTTCTCAATGGCCGACCGCGGCACGGTGCGGTGATCGATCCGTTCGCAGAAATCGTACAGATCGTGGAACCGCCCACCCTTGTCGCGGGCTGCCACGATCGAATCGACCGCCCCGCGACCGAGGCCCTTGATGGCCGTCAGCCCGAACACGATCTGCCCATTGACGACGTCGAACGACGACTGCCCCTTGTTGATGTCCGGTGGCAGCACATCGACGCCGAGCCGCTTGGCATCGGCGATGTGATCGACCATGACATCGCGCTTGCTCGTGTCGTCGATTTCGGACGTCAACAGTGCGGCCATGAACTCGGCGGTGAAGTGCGTTTTGAGGTACGCCGTCTGAAACCCGCTCTGCGCATACGCCGCCGTGTGCGACTTATTGAAGCCGTAACTGCCGAACTTCTCGATCATGCCGAAGATTTCCTCGGCCGTCTCCTTCGATACACCGCGCTCCTGCGTACCCCGCACGAAGTCGGCTTTGCTCGCGTCGATCACGTCCTGTTTCTTCTTGCCGATCGCCTTGATGAGCGCGTACGCCACCGAGAGTTCGATGCCGCCGAGGCGGTTCAACACGCGCATGATCTGTTCTTGGTAAACCTGCACGCCGTAGGTTTCGTCGAGGATTTCTTTCATGACGGGGTGCGGATACGTCCACGTCTCGCGGCCGTGTTTGCGGTTCACGTAACTCTCGACCATGCCGCCGCCAAGCGGTCCCGGCCGGTACAGCGCGAGCACCGCGATGAGGTCGCGGATGTTGTCGGGCTTCATGCGTTTGAGGAGTTCGCGAATACCGTCGGATTCGAGTTGGAACACACCCTTCGCGTCGCCGCGTTGCAGCAGTTGGTACGTGCCGGGGTCGTCGAGCGGGAACTTCATCGGGTCGATGTCGATGCCGCGCGTCTTCTTGATGAGCTTCACCGCATCGTCGAGAACGGTGAGGTTGCGCAACCCCAGGAAGTCCATCTTGAGCATCCCGACCTTTTCGAGAATGCCCATTTCCCACTGCGTCGTAATCACGACTTCGCCGCTACTCTTGCCACGCGCTTTCGCTTTGCCGTTCGCTTTTGCGGTACCTTCTTCGCCATCGGTTTTGCGAATCACCCGCTGAACGGGGACGTAATCGGTGATCGGCCCGTTGGCAATCACGACGCCCGCCGCATGCGTGCCGACGTTGCGGTTCGTGCCTTCGAGCTTGATCGCGATATCGACCCACTCGCGAGTCTGGCGGTCGCCTTCGTACTCTCGCCGAAACTCCGGCACTTCCATCGTCGCGGCCAAGTCGAGTGCAATCGCGCCTTTCATCGGGACGAGTTTGCACATAAAGTTGACGCGATCGAGCGGAATATCGAGCACGCGGCCCACGTCTTTGAGTGCCGCCTTCGCCGCCAGCGTGCCGAACGTGCCGATCTGCGCCACCGAATCGTGCCCGTACTTTTCCTTGACGTACTGGATCACGAGTTCGCGACGATGCTGGCAGAAGTCGATGTCGATGTCGGGTGGTTCGCTGCGGTTCGGGTCGAGGAATCGCTCGAACAGCAAGTCGTATTCGAGCGGGCAGACGTGGCTGAGGAACAGCGCATACGAGACGATCGCGCCGCAACCCGAACCGCGTGCCGTGCTCGGGATGCCGTTTTCGCGGGCGTAGCGCACGAAGTCCCAGACGATGAGAAAGTACGCCGAGAAGCCCATCTTTGCGATGATCGCAAGTTCGTGGTGAAGGCGGTCCCAAACCTCTTCGCGCGGGTTTTCGCCGTACCGTTCGCGGATGCCTTTCTTGCAGATTTGCAACAGGAATTCGTCCGCCGTCAGGCTGCCGGGCGTAGTAAACACCGGGAAGTGTCGCTTCTTGAAGTCGAGCTGGATGTCGACCTTATTCGCGATCTCCTGGCTCCGCGAAACCGCATCGGGCATCGTCGGGAACAGGCCGTACATATCCGCCGGGCTGCGGACGTAATACGGGCTGGGCAGTCGCCCTTCGGGGTACGATCGCTTGTTCGGGTCGCGCTTCTTTCCCGTGTGAATGCAGAACAGCACATCGTGTGCCTCGGCATCGTGCGCGCACAGATAATGCGCATCGGCAGTGGCGACCATCGGCACGCCGACCTTCTGCGAAATGCGGATCATCTCGAGCGTACAGACATCCTGGATGTCGAGGCCGTTGTTCTGGATCTCCAAGTAAAAATCTTCGCCGAAGACTTTCCGATACCACTTAATCAGCTCCTCCGCTTTCGGAATCTGATCGCGCAAGATGTACTGATTCAGTTCGCCGGCGAGGCAACCGCTGAGGCAGATCAGCCCCTCGCTGTACTCAGCGAGTAACTCGCGATCGATCCGCGGGCTGTAGTAAAACCCTTCGAGGAACGCGATGCTCGACAACTTGATGAGGTTGCGGAAGCCGACGTTATTTTTCGCGAGTAGCGTCAGGTGATAATACTTTTCGCCGCTCGGGTGCGGCGATTTGTCGCTTCGCGAGCCGGGTGCCACGTAGGCTTCGTAGCCGATGATCGGGTTGATGCCTCCTTCGCGGCACGCCAGATAAAACTCAATCGCACCGTAGAGGTTGCCGTGGTCGGTGATCGCGCAGGCGTTCATACCGAGCGATTTCGTCTGCTTGACCAGCGCGGGGATGCGGTTGTACCCGTCGAGCAAGCTGTAGTGCGTATGACAGTGCAAGTGGACGAATGAGCGGTCGGCCATCGGTCGCGTTCTCTGCGTTCATGTGAAGCGGGTCACTATTCTTGATACCCCTCTCAGAGGTGGCCGGGAAGGGGAAACCGCACTGGCACCGAGCCGGATGAGGGCCATGCGTCGCGATGTGCGGGAACGGAGGGTCAGATAGCCTGCGACCAGCCGGGCACAATCGGCGTTATCGCCCCGCAAACCATTTCGGCTCGTCATCCGGAACGATGTCGTCTTCCGGTGGCGGGGCGGGTTCCGGACGGGCATCTGGCCCGGCGGGTAACGTGGAACTTGCGCGTCCTAGCGTCGTCTTACCGGCGCGAAAATGTGGATCGTCGGCGTACGGCTTCGGCGTCCAGGCACACCCGGCACTGGACAACGCGAATGCCAGTAAATAGACGCGAAGCCACATCGTGTGGGTCCAAGGCTCCTGTTGCAGACTCGTCGTTTATCGGCACAATCGGTTAGCGGACCGGAGCGAAAGTTGCGGCGGCTTTCACAAACGCGCCGTGGCTCTGGTTCCCATCGCCGGGGAAGCCCGCGTGCTGCACCATCCACACCGTGACGAGGCCGCGCTTGGGGTCGATGGTCATGTTCGTGGCGAGCGCGCCACCGTGGCCGAACGAGCCGCCGTTCGTCGACCAACCGAGGCCGTAACCTTCCTTGATCGCGTCGCTGGTTTGCTTGCTCGTCATCTGCTTCACCGATGCTTCGGAGACGTAGCGTTTGCCGTCGAGTTCGCCACCGTTGAGGACCATCTGGCAGAATCGCGCGACATCTTTCCCCGTCGAAAACAGTCCCCCCGCAGGCATCGGCGTGCGTTTGCGATCTGTCAGCGGGTACGTGAGTTGGCCGATCGTCGTCACTTCCAGATTCGTTTTGTCTGCGTTCGGCTTGTACGTCTTCGCCAGTCGCGTAACCTGTTCGGAGTTCGGCCAGAACGTCGTGTCCGTCATCTTGAGCGGGTCGAACAATCGCTTCTGCATGAACTCTTCGTAAGGCACACCGCTGACGACTTCGATGATGCGTGCGGCAGTGTTGATACCCGCGTTGCTGTACTGATACTTGCTGCCCGGCTCCCACTGCAACGGCTGCAATGCATGGCTCCGCACGCTATCGCGCAGCGTCAGCGTGTCGAGCGTCGGCTTCTCCATCGGCGAACTGAAACGCATCCCGCTGGTGTGGCTGAGCACGTGTTTCACGGTCATCGGCTGCAACGGTTTCTTCAAAAGCACGTGGTTGGCGTCCTGCTCCGCGATCACCATGATGCCCTTAAATTCGGGCAGATACTTTTCGACCGGATCGTCGACTTTCACTTTACCTTCGTCGACGAGGATCATCAACGCGGTACCGGTGATCGGCTTGCTCATCGACGCGATCCAGAACAGATTGTCGGTTCGCATCGCTTGCTTCGCGGCAATGTCCGCAAAGCCGACGGCTTCCAGGTGTAGGAGTTTGTCCTTCGTGGCCACCACCGTGACCGCCCCTGCCAGCGTGTGGTTGTCGACGTACTTTTGGAGAACGCCCGCAATATCCGGTTCGGCAGATCGCGCCGGTATCTGCGCGAACGCGATCAACAGGAACAGACAGAATCGTCGGGAAGTGCGCATCGGTTTCTCCATTGGCAGGGTTCACCGCGGCGCGTTCAACCGCGGATCTGGCCTTCGCCGGTGATGATGTACTTGTACGAGGTCATCTCCCGCAAACCACACGGGCCGCGGGCGTGGAACTTGTCGGTGCTGATGCCGATCTCCGCGCCGAGGCCGAGTTCAAAACCATCGTTGAACCGCGTACTCGCATTGACGACGACGGCGGCCGAATCGACGGCGAGCGTGAACCGGCGTGCGGTTTGAATGTCGGACGTGATAATCGCGTCGGTGTGCTGCGAACCGTAACGGCGAATGTGCTCGATCGCTTCGTCGAAATCGGCGACGACTTTCATCGAAATGACCAAGTCGAGAAACTCGGCGGCGTGGTCGGCTTCGGTGGCGAGCGCGACATCGGGCACGAGCTTGTGGGTGGCTTCACAGCCGCGCACTTCGACGTGGTTTTCGCGAAGTGTCGCCACGATTCGCGGCACGAAGGTTTGCGCAACATCGGCGTGAACGAGCAAACTTTCGGCGGCGTTGCAGACGCCGGGCCGGTGGCACTTCGCATTGATGACAATGCGCTCGGCCATGTCCAGATCGGCGGCCTTATCGACGTAGACGTGGCAATTACCGAGGTAATGCTTCAACACCGGCATCGTCGCTTCGGCGGCCACCCGGCGGATGAGGCTTTCGCCGCCGCGTGGAATGACGAGGTCGATGCGGTCGTTCATTTTCAAAAAATGCCCAACCGCATCGCGGTCGGTGGTGGCGACGAGTTGCACGGCATCGGTGGGCAGCCCGTGGTTCGCGAGTTCCCCGGCGAGAATCGCGTGGATCGCTTCGTTGGAATGCAAACTCTCTTTGCCACCACGCAAGATGACCGCGTTGCCACTTTTCACGCACAGCCCGGCGGCATCGACGGTGACGTTCGGCCGCGATTCGTAAAGGAAGAAAATCACCCCGAGTGGCACGCCGATTTTTAGCACTTGCAACCCGTTGGGTCGCACGCCGCCTTCGCGCACTTCGCCGATCGGATCGGCCAGCGCCGCGACTTGCCGCATCCCTTCGGCGGCCGCACGAATGCGCGTCGGGGTCAGCGTCAGGCGGTCGATGGCCGCCGCGTTGAGACCGTAACCGGGCGCGTTCGCGATGTCCTTCGCGTTGGCAGCAACGATCGTTTCGGCCTGCGTTTCCAACAGATTCGCAGCGGCACGCAGCCAGGCGTTCTTTTTCGCCGTCGAAGCGAGCGCGAGTTGACCGGCGGCGCGTTTCGCACGTTCCGCCATGTCGCGACACTGATTTTCGAGATGGGAAATCGTCACGGTCGGGGTATCTCAGGTGGCGGTATCGCGGAACGCATCGATGGCGGCAGATAATTTTACGGCATCCACGGTCGCAGCGACATCGTGGACGCGAAGAATATGCGACGAACCGCGTGCGAGGCTGAAGCAAGCGACCGCCAACGAACCCGCCAAACGCTCGCCGCGATTGCGGCCCGTGATTATCCCCATGAAGCCTTTTCGCGACACGCCGAGGCAGAGCGGGCGACCCACCGCGTTCACCCGTTCCAGATTCGCGAGCAGCGTCAGGTTGTGTTCTTGCGTCTTCCCGAAGCCGATGCCCGGATCGATGGCAATCGAATCGGGGTCGATACCGGCATCGGCGAGGTGGAGAAGTCTCGCCGTGAAAAACGCAGCCACATCACCGACGACATCATCGTACGTCGGGTTCGCTTGCATCGTCGTCGGCGTGCCTTGCATGTGCATAACGATCGCCCCCGCACGATATTTCGCGACGATCGAAACCATGGCCGGATCGGATAACCCCGTGACATCGTTGACGATTTTCGCACCGCAATCGAGCGACTGGCGCGCGACTTCGGCTTTGGATGTGTCGACGGAAATCATCGCCGATGTGCGTTTCGCCAGTTCGCGAACGATCGGGATCACTCGCGAAAGTTCGTCTTCAAGTGGGACCGTTTCCGAACCGGGACGCGTCGATTCGCCGCCAATATCGAGAATATCCGCCCCTTCGACGATCATTTGCAGCCCGCGCTCAACGGCTAGTGCAGGGTCGAAGAATCGACCGCCATCGGAGAAACTATCGGGGGTGACATTGAGAATGCCGAGGACGAGGGCGCGCGATCGGCAGTCGTAATGCCGGTCGGCACATTTCCAAACGAGCGGTGACAGCGATGACATTCAATGAAGTCCGTAGGAACAGAATCACCACGCGACTTCCATCATATTCACAATCTGCTTTGCCATCTTATCGACGGCGGATTTGTTCGCGGTCGCATTCGATTCCCCGAGTTCGGGGATGAGGCGACCGGTGGCAACGACCTTCACGGGCAGGCCGATTTCTTTCACCGACACCGGATCGGGTGGCGGCAGGCTCGGGTCGAATGGGACGGCGGGTGCGGCAGTGGTGCCGAACGGGCGTCGATTCGACAAGACGCGGCCCGTTCGCATATCGCGCCAGACGATGTTGGCGGTGATGATGATCTCGGCATCGCGGGTATGGTTCTGCTGGTTGCGGTTGTAGATGTACTTTTCGATGTTAAAAATCGTGCCGAGGAGTTCCGTGTCGGCCACGTCGCGATCCGACACGACTCGCATCGTGCTTCGGGAATGGATTTCCCGAATGATCGCGGCGGTGAGATCGACTTCGATTTCCCGATTCGGCGTCGTTTGAAATGCGGTGTTCTTGAACACGGGAACGTACACGGTCTTGATGTTCGGGTCGAACGGCGGAGCCGTCGAGTAACCGAACAAGGAGACGTTCCCACCACTCTGACAACCCACAACGGCAGTGGCGGCAATTGCGAATATCAGCAAGTAGACACGCATTTCGCCTACCTCTATCGTGTTATTTGGACAGGATTATCAGGATGGAACAGGATTGAGAAACCAAGACTTAACATTTCTTCTATTCATCCTGTAAATCTTGCAAATCCTGTCGTTGCATTTTTGGTATTTGCAAATCTTGTCCGTGCATTTTTTGACAACGACTATCTGTTGTTGTCTGGTCCGGGATCTTTCGGGATCGGTGCCGATCCGCTCGCGTTGGTGACGCCCTCTTCGGGCACCGACTGACCGACTAACCGGCTGAGTTGTTTCTTCATCGTGCCGAACGGGCTTTCCGATGGCGGTGCGGCGGCATCGGCTTCGGCTCGACTGCGAATCTGTTCCATCCGTGCGGTCGCAAGATCGGAGTATTTCGTGCCTGGATACCGGCGTCGCACGATTTCGTAATAGAAGTAGGCCGAGCCAGGGTGTCGCGTTTGCTCGTAGTATTCGGCGGTTTTGTAGTCTTTCTCGGCCTGCTGCATTCGGATCGCGAGCTTCTGCCGCGTCAGGAAGCCCGACTTTTCTTCGTTGCTGAACTCCGGCATCGAGGCTTCCGCGTGGTGGACCATCTGAAGTGCCTCGGCGGCTTTCTGACCGTCGTAGACCGCACCGCCCGTGCTGTTGTTCTTGCTGATGATCGCCAGTTCGGTCGCGGTCGGCCGCAGCGGGCTGTCTTTGTGCATCTCGATCAACATGCTGAAATTTTGGTCGGCTTCTTCGTATCGACCGCGATAGAAGTTGACGTAACCCGACCAGAACAACGCTTTGTCGGCGAGCGGCCCCGTGATGTCGTTCGTATGCACGTGCTCCAACGCCTGAAGCGCACGACCTTCGGTGTCCAAATTCGGCTTGCTACGATCGACGCGGAATAGCCGCGTCATGCGACGTTTGAAGACGTTCTCGCCTTCTTGCGCCGCTTGAATTTCCGCACGGGTGTCGTCGAGCCAGTAGTCGGCAATCTTGAAGATTTCCTGGCACGCCCGTTCGCGGTACGGCCCCGACGAATGATCGATGAGCATTTTGTGGTAAGTATCCGCCGCGTCCGGGAGCTTGCGTTCGTTGCGGTAACAGTCGGCTTCGAGGAATCGCGCCTTCTCCGAAAGCAGTTCCGGGTTCAGCGTGTTGCCCGCGAGTTCGTTGAATATCTTCCGAGCGGCACCGAACTGACCCGCCTCGTACAACCGTTCGCCCTCGGCCATCTTGCTTTCGACGTTCGGGTCGTCGTACGAACTCGTAACGATCGAACGCGCCGTTTCGTACGTCTTTGCCTTCACGCTTTTGAAAGTTTGACAGCCGGTGATCGCAACGACGGCCAGGGTGGCGAAAACCGCCGTGCGGTGTCGCATTCGATATCGATCGGTAACCATGCCCACCCCCGTAAAAACAATTTCCAATCACCCCGACCCCGCAGCATCGACGTAGTTCAGCATCTTCGGCCGACGTCCGAGAATCCCGCTGACAGTCTGACCGAGTAACGCACGCACTTCGCGTCGCACCCCCGGCAGTAGCGCCGATTCATCGCCCGTCGCGAGCATTCGCAGCGCCCGCCAACTTTCGACGGTGAGCGTTCGTCGGTCGGAAACCGACGATACGCACGCGCCGCAGACGACGCCTCCCGTTGCCGCACTGTAAACGACGCGGTCGCTCCCGAATTGCGGAACGAGTGCGGTGCCACAGGCGGCGCAGGTCTCGAAGCGCGGGCAATAACCGAGTTCGCGGAGCCAAACAAGCTCAAATGCCGAAGCGGTCGCCCAACGGTCGACGGTCGGGTCGCGTAAGCTGCGAAGTGTGGCGAGGGCGGCATCGAAAAGTGGGGGATGGGGGTCGTAGTCGAAGGTGCCGTCGGAGAGCAGTTCCGCGATGTAATAACCGAGGTACAGCGAACGCAGATCGGATCGCAGTTCGGGAAACCGCTCGCGAACGCGGGCTTCCGTCAAGAGGTCCAGCCCGCCGTGGGCCTTCCGCAAAAACACGACGTCGCAAACCGAAAGGAGATCGAACGCGCTCTCGAAGTTCGATTTCAGCCGTCGCCCGCCTTTTGCCAACGCCCGCACTTTGCCGAACTCGCGCGTCCACAACGTCGCAATGCGGCTCGTCTCGCTCCAGTCGGTTCCGCGTATTACGAGTGCCGTCGCCTTCTCGGTCGCCACGCGAATCTACCTCGGTAAGACTGCGAATGCAGCGAAAAAGATAGTGTTACGGTTTCGCCCGGTTCCTTTCGATGGCCGCGTAAATGGCGTTCGCGAATTCGGTGGCGTGGCTCGGGCCGCTCGCGGTGACGACCGGGCCATCTTCGACGATGTACGCCCACGCACCGGCCCAGTTCGGTAGGTTTCCGCGATCCGCACGATCGAAGATACTGAAGATTTTTTCGCTCGGTCGCGCCGCACGGCGACCGCGCATCACGCCGAGTTCCACCAATGTCCGCTCGCCGGCGCAGATTGCGGCCACGACTTTTTTCGATTCGATCAGTTGCTCGACGAGCCGTTTCACACGCTCTCGCGAATCGGCAGGCCCCATATATTCCGTCGTTGCGAAACCGGGGAATATGGCGGCATCGAAATCGTCCGCGAGAATCTCGGATAACGCGCGGCCTGCAATCGGGGCGGATCGTCCGTCGCCTTGGGTGAGAGCACACGCGCCTTTCCGGCGCGCCACGGTCGTCACGTTAGCACCGAGTGAATGGAGCCGATCGCGAACCGGTTGGTAGTCGTCGAGGGAGACGCCGTACTGCGGGAGCACGATGGCGACCCGCGGCGGCACGACGACCGGAACTACGGCCTTGGGTATTGCGGCCACGGCTTTCCCACTCGGTGAAGTGGACGAAGCCACTGCTTTCGCTTCCGGCGAACGATTCGCCGAGGCGAGCAGAACGAACGCAACGAACGCGATGCCCACCAGCGCGGCGTAACGCTTCCGCCCCCAGCCCGTCCGCGGCTCGGGTGGTACCGGCACCGGCGGCGCTTCATCGACCATTTCAAAATTGCCGAACATCGGTTCGGACGATTCCATTACGGGCGTGGCGGTATATTGCGTCGAAGGTGCGGCCTTCGTGAACGGCAGCAAAACCGTCGCGACTTCGGCGGGGGTCGCGTAGCGGTCGGCGGGCTTCTTCGACATCATCTTGGCGACAATTTCGAGAACGCCATCGGGCAAGTCATCGCGGAACTGCGTGAGGCACGGTGGCTCCGATTGCGTATGCGCCAGGACTTTATCGAACGCGGTGCGCGATTGGGCGAACGGCGGTTTCCCCGTAAGGGCGAAGTAAAGCGTGCAGCCGAGGCTGTAAATATCGGCACGGATATCGACATCGTGCGAGTTGCGGGCTTGTTCCGGCGCGAGGTAATCGGGCGTGCCCATCACCGTGCTGGCGCTCGTCATCGCCGGGTTCGCGCTGGGCGTTTCACCATCTTCGGCATCGAGTGCGACATCGCTATCCACGATCAGCCGGGCGAGGCCGAAGTCGAGGATTTTCACGTTCCCCTTCCGGTTCACCATGATGTTCTGCGGCTTGATGTCGCGGTGAACCATGCCCTTCGCATGGGCATGTTGCAGCCCGAGTGCGGCGAGTCGGATCACCTGGCAGGCGTTCGCAACAGGCAGTGGGCCGCGTCGATTCACGAGCCGATCGAGGCTGACGCCATCGACGCATTCCATCACGAGGAAGTGCCGCCCGCCCGCTTCGTCGGCGTCGTAGGCGGTGACGATATTTGGGTGCGTCAGCTTGGCTGCGGCCCGCACTTCGCGGCGAAACCGCTCGACCGCCGTTGCGTTCGCGGTGTATTTCATCGACATCATTTTGAGCGCGACGATGCGGCCCATCATCAAATGTTCGGCCTGATAGACGACTCCCATGCCACCGACGCCGAGCAGGTTCAGCACCCGGTAGCGCGGGTGATCGACTAACTCGGGCGGAATGTCCAACGCCGGTTTCGGCTCGGTAACGGCAGCAAAAGTCATAGTCGCCTTCTCTGCGGCGGGGGGCCGAACATCACACGTATAGGATGGAACGGACTGGCGAAGCATGAAGCGATATACCGCGCATTTCGCGTGCCGGTTTCGCAAAAGATTCGCCGTCTACGCCCTGGCATAAATTTTGCAGCTCTGTACGCAAATGTGAACTGCATCATTTAAGGACGCAACTATGGCAATGATCGACCTTCCCAAAACGGGCGTGCGAATTGGCTACGAATCCGTCGGCGTCGGGTTGCCGATCGTGTTGCTTCATGCGTTCCCATTTTCTCGACAGATGTGGCGACCGCAGCTCGATGCGTTGTCGCAGTCGCATTGTGTGATTACCCCGGACTTCCCCGGTTTCGGCGAAACGACATTCGTACCCGACATCTCGATCGACGGTATGGCCGACATCATCGTGGACTTTCTCGATGGGCTGGCTGTTCATGAACCGGTCGCGCTCGGCGGCTGTTCGATGGGCGGCTACGTGGCGTTCGCCATCGCGCGGCGTTACCCCGAACGCGTGCGAAAATTGATGTTGATCGACACCAAGGCCGAACCGGACGATGCCGCGATGAAGGCGAACCGGGACAAAGTGCTCGCAGGATCCGCGACGCTGACGCCCGCGAAAGTGATCGAGGACATGATCCCGAGAGCGTTGTGCGATCTGACGCGGGCATCGAAACCGGAGATCGTCGCGGAAGTGCGTCGGATCGGTGCGGCACAATCGCTCGAAGGCATTCTCGCTGGTGTGAAAGCCCTCCGCGACCACCCCGACGCCGTACCGGGCCTCGCCGCGATTCGCGTTCCCACACTCGTCATCGTCGGCGAACACGACGCGATCACCCCCGCCGCCGGTGCGAAACAGACCGCCGGCCGCATCGCCGGCAGCACCTACGTCAGCCTCCCCGACGCGGGCCACCTGCCGAACCTCGAGAACCCCGAGGCATTCAACGCAGCAGTGGCGAAGTTCCTAATCGCAGCTAACTAACAACGCTCAACTACTAACTAACTAACTACTAATTTCGTAACGACGAATCGTTGTTAGTTAGCAGTTGAGCGTTGTGAGTGGAACTCGGTCTTCCGCACTTATCGAAAATCAGGTTACACTTCGCAACATGTTACGAAAATGGAAGCCGTCGTGGCGACGTGTAACGGTATGGCTCGTCGTGCTCGTCGTGGTTCTGGAAACCGCGCGGGTGCTGTTCGGGACGAACCGGCACGTCGTCGTTCCGGGGATGCTCTACCGGTACAACCAGCCGTCGGCGGCGAGTCTGGAACGCGCGATTGCGGACGATGGCATTCGCACCGTGGTGAACCTGCGTGGCTTCTGCCCTGGCCCCGAATCGCCGTGGTATGCGGAGGAAGTTCGCATCACGAACGCGAACGGCATCAGCCAAGAAGACATCACGCTATCGGCGAATCGCCTGCCGCCGCCGATCGAACTGCGACGCTTAATCGAAGTCTTCGACCGCTCCGAATACCCGATGCTGTTCCACTGCAAACGTGGCGCGGACCGTACAGGCCTCGCGGCGACGATTGGCATGTTGCTGTATTCGGACGCCAGCCTCAACCGAGCGAGGCGACAACTGTGGCCGCGCTTCGGCCACTTCCGCTTCGGCCGCACGGCTGCCATCGACGAGTTCTTTGAAATATACGAACGCTGGCTCGATGGCCGCGACCACACGCCCGCACTGTTCCGCGAATGGGCCGCGAAGCACTACACCCCCGGTGCCTCGGCAGGAGAACTCTCCCTAACCGGTGGGCGTTCGATTGATGTCCCGCTACTGACACCCGTTAGTCAATGGCTTGCGGTGAAGATTCTCGCGAAGAATACGGCAGATGTGCCATGGGAGATGAAGCCCGGAAATTACGCGGGCGTTCACGTGCAGTTCAGCGTGCAAAATACACTCGGCGCGTACGTGCATTCGGGGCAAGCGGGGTTATTCCGCCGGACCGTGAAGCCCGGCGAAACGATCGAACTCACGCTCGCGATACCGCCGTTAAACGTGCCGGGGCGCTACTTCGTGCGCGTCGATTTAATGAACGCCACCGAGGCCGGCGTACCGATCCGCCAGACCGGTTTCTACCAGTTCGGGTCCGACCCGATGATGCTCGCCATCGAAGCCCAGGGGCCGACG
>JAYSKW010000479.1:0-1205 GCA_043726085.1 Limnoglobus sp. | reverse complement strand
TATGCGTCGGTTCACCGTTCCGTTGCTTGTGGCGATCGCGATTGCGTGCGTGTGCGTCGGCTTCGCGCCGGGTTGGTGGGTGAAGGGTCACGAAAGCATTACTGAGGCCGCTGCGAGCAAACTGCCCGACGATGTCCCTGCGTTCTTTCGTGCGGGTGGCAAACATCTCGCGCACTTCGCCGGCGACCCCGACCGTTGGAAGAATCGCGAATGCAAAGTGCTGCGTGCGAGCGTGGAAGCGGACCATTACCTCGACCTCGAAGACCTCGATGGCAAGCCGCTCCCGCCCGAAAGTCGCTTCAAAGGCATGGATCTCATGCGGAGCTTGAAGAAGGATCCCGTGCGAGTCGGGATGTTGCCGTACGCGATCGTCGAAGGCTACGAACGGCTGGCGTGTGCATTCGCCGATCACCGAAAAGAACCGGATAACGAGTCGATTAAAATGAAGTGCCTCGTCTACGCCGGGAACCTCGCGCACTACACGACCGATGCCTCGATGCCGCTGCACACCACGATCCATTTCGATGGCCGCGTGACGCCGGGCGCGGAGAAGAAACAGAAAGGGATTCACGCGAAGATCGACGCATTCCCCGAGAAAAACAAGTTCGACCCCGTGGAAATTAGTCGCGGCTTGCAAGCCAAACCGGTCGACGATGTGTGGGAGTACACAAAGAAATTCCTGGCGGAATCGTACACGCACATCGATCGCTGTTACGAACTCGACGCCGCCGGCGCGTTCGAGAAACCGACCGAAGAGAGTCGCGCCTTCATGATCGACCGCTGCCGTTCCGGCGCGCAGTTCACGATGGACATCTGGATGGCCGCTTGGGCACGCAGCGCGAAACTGCCGACGCATTATTGAGGCGGCGTAATTTTGCCGTGCAATCGTTGGATGTAATCCATGCAATCCTATGATCTCTCCACGATCGTGGGGTAGGGTATCCTGAAGATAACGTCTCAGGGATTGTGTGAGATGGCTTTCAAAAGCCAAAATTAATCAACATCTAGCAAGGATCATTCATGCGAATTCTTTTGACCAACGACGACGGTATTTACGCGCCGGGCCTGCGTGCGTTACGCATGGAGTTGAAGAAAATCGGCACCGTTACTGTGGTGGCCCCTGCCACTGAACAGAGTGCGGCGGGGCACTCGGTCACGCTGTTGGTGCCGCTACTTGTGAATGAGGTTTACGAAGACGATGGCCA
>JAYSKW010000478.1:0-1446 GCA_043726085.1 Limnoglobus sp. | reverse complement strand
TTCAAACGGATTAACCCGCTTAGCAGTCACTACAGCACTCGTTGCGACGAGATTGACGATTTTTCCTCCAAAACCTCATTTTTTCCCGATTTGCACTTCGCTGACGTCGCAATTGTTCACTGACACTGTCAAAAAACGCGTGCCTAGACCTCGAACAAGCGAACTCGCCGATTCTCGGCGAGGAGAAATTCTGAAAAAACTCGAAACTCCTGGGTTTCCCGCAACGTCTGATGAAGTAACTACACTTTGTCAAACGACGAGAAAAAGGAGTTTCGAGTGAACGCTAAGATACGACGCGAACTGGATCGCCGCAAGCGGCGGATTCAATACCGGCTCGAAAAGGCCCCGCTCAAGAACCTCGACAAACCCGTCTACACCGCCTCGAACATCCGCTACGACTTCGCCCAGCGCGGTCGCGGCATCGCTCATGGCGGCATCGGCGCGTTCCATCTCTTGGCCCGACGCATCGGCCTCATTGACGCCATCGACGACAACCTGCATTTGCTCAAGATCCATCTGCCTTATCACGAATCCGATCACGTCCTCAATTTCGCGTACAACGCGCTCTGCGACGGCGCCTGCATGCAAGACATCGAACTGCGTCGCCAGGACGAAGTCTTCCTCGACGCCCTGGGCGCCTCGCGCATCCCCGATCCGACGACCGCCGGCGATTTCTGCCGACGCTTCACCGTCGCGCATATCCACACCCTCATCGACATCTTCAACGACGTCCGCAAACGCGTCTGGGCCCGCCAACCTAAGGAGTTCTTCGAGCGTGCCCGCATCGACATGGACGGCATCCTCGTCGGCACCGACGGCGAATGCAAAGCCGGCATGGATATCGCTTACGATGGAACCTGGGGCTATCACGCCCTTCTCGTGTCGCTGGCCAACACCAACGAAGCGCTCAGCATTGTCAATCGATCCGGCAACCGACCCTCGCACGACGGCGCCGCCGCCGAAGTCGACCGCGCTCTGCGCGTCTGCTTCGAAGGCGGTTTCCAAAGCGTTCTCTTACGCGGCGACACCGATTTCAGCCAAACCAAACATCTCGATCGCTGGACCGACGATCCGCGCGTCCAGTTCCTCTTCGGCCTCGACTGCACCGCCAATCGTCAATTGCTGGCCGACGATTTGCCAGAGTCGAGCTGGCAACCGCTGCATCGCCCGCCCCGCTACGAAGTCAAAACCGAGCCGCGCGCCAAGCCGGCAAACGTCAAAGAACGCATCGTCCGCCAGCGCGAATTCAAGAACATCGTCCTGCAAAGCGAGGATGTCGCCGAAATGGAGTATCGGCCCAGCGCCTGTGAAAAGACTTATCGGCTCATCGTCGTCCGCAAGAACCTGGCCGTCGAAAAAGGCCAATTGTTGCTCTATCCCGACTATCGGTACTTCTTCTACCTGACCAACGACCGCGTTCGAACCGCCGCCGACCTCGTGCTCGAC
>JAYSKW010000477.1:0-1582 GCA_043726085.1 Limnoglobus sp. | reverse complement strand
TACGCCGTGGGCGATTTGCACGCCGTTCAAAGACGGTTCCGGCTGGGGTTTGTACGTCGATGGGCGATCCCCGAAAGAACCGCTCATCATCAACGGGCAGGTTCGCGATAAGGAACTGACGGACTATCAGAAGGTCATCGAACTCGTTGCAAGCCTGATCGAATCGACGCGACGCGCCCACCAGTTACAGAGCCGCCTGACGCTGTACCAACAATTCATTCCGCGAAGGTTGTGGAACGAATCGACGCCCGAACAACTCGATGAGATTTTGAAGCCGCGACTAACGAGCGTGACGGTGCTGTTCTGCGATTTGCGCGGCTCGTGCATCTTTGCCGCTGATGGCGAAGCGCAACTCGAAAACACTTGGCACGACCTGTCGGCGGCGCTCGACGACATGAGCAGCATCATTACGCAGGAAGATGGCGTGGTGGCCGGATTCCAAGGCGATGCGGTGATGGCGTTTTGGGGCTGGCCGGACGCACAACCCGACCAGATCGAACGAGCGGCGAAGGCGGCCCTCCGCATTCGCAGCCGATTCGACAAAGGCGGTTGGTGGAACGAACTCAGTTGCGGCATCGGTATTGCGCATGGCAAAGCCATCGCGGGCCGCCTTGGTGCATTCGACCTCGCGAAAGTCGACGTGTTCGGCCCTGTCGTGAATCTGTCGTCGCGATTGGAATCGCTGACCAAGAAGTTCGGGGTGCGAATCCTCGTCGATGAAGCCGTCGCCGAGCACTTCAACGCACGCCCGAATCCACGGGTGCGGACGCGCCGTCTTGCGAAATTCGTGCCCGCTGGGATGAAGGCCGGGCTAGTAATGAGCGAACTCATGCCGTCCGCTGCGGATTCGGTGCAGGGTAACATGAAGGAACCGCAACGAAAGAGTTGGGACGAATCGGTCGGCTGGTTCCTGGCAGGGGAATGGACGGCCGCACGCAACCGGTTCGAGTCGTTCTTTTCAAACGAACTGATCGCGCAGATCCTACTCGAATTCATGAACAAGAACGGCAACGTGCCACCTGCGGGTTGGAAAGAGAAGCCAGAGATCGTTCTGGATTCCAAGACCTAAAATAACGGGAGTTCGCGCATGATATCGGTCGATTCGTTCCGCCCTCGCTTATGGCCGATTCTGGCGATGCTCGCGATTGCCGCCGTGTGTGTATTCGTCTTGCCTGCGCTGTTCACACGCACGTCGGCACACTTTTTCGGTATGCTCGGCGGTCCCGTGATGTGCTCTCTTGGCCTTGTGGCATGGTGGCTACGCGGCTTGAAGGGCCAGGGCAAATATCGTTGGTTGCCGTTCGTCTTGTTCCTAATCCCTTCGTTCGTGCTGGCGGCCACACTTTACCAGAACGACCCCAAATTCGTGTTCGCATTAGGCTTCCCGTTCATCGGTTTACTGTGGATCGTTTGGTTGCTCGTCAGCATCCCGCTCGGATGGCACGCACGACGCATCGGCGTTCTCGTCACGATTCTCCTCGGTTGGTCGTTCTTCTCAATCGTGCGGATCGATCAAACGAGTGCGGAACTGAAACCCGAACTCAGTTGGCGTTGGAATCCCACTTCGGAAGAGCAATACATC
>JAYSKW010000476.1:0-5800 GCA_043726085.1 Limnoglobus sp. | reverse complement strand
GAGTTCACTCACGTTGACGGGCACTTTCCCGAGCGATTGCGCGCAATCCGTGTGAAATAATACGCCAGCGGCACGGGCGATTTGTGCGAGTTCGCGGATCGGCATCAGCGTGCCGACTTCGTTATTCGAGTGCATGATGCTTACGAGCCGCGTGTTCGGGCGGATTGCTTTTCGCAGGGCATCCGGATCGACGCGGCACGTCGAATCGACGGGCAGAACGGTAACCGACGCACCGAGTTTGCGCAGGAATTCGATCGGTACGGATGTCGCCGGATGTTCGACGGCACTGGTGATAATGTGCGTGCCACCGGAGCCAAACCACTTCGCGAACAACCCGCGCGGCCGCGACAGGCAGACGCCTTTAATCGCGTGATTGCTCGCCTCCGAACCGCCACCGGTGAAGACGATTTCATCGGGTGCGGCACCGATCGAATTCGCAACTTGCGCGCGAGCGATTTCGATGGCGACGTGTGCCGTTTTGCCGTAAGCGTGCGTGCTCGACGGGTTGCCGAACTCGGTGTGAAAGTACGGCAGCATCGCTTCGACAACAACGGGGTCGATTGGCGTGGTCGCGTTGTAATCGAGGTAGATCGGTCGATGCGTCATGGTTACACGGCGTCCCAAATGGCGATGGTGCCCTTCTCGCCGGCGGCCGCAATTCGCAGGCCATCGGGGGCGTAAGTCAGGCAGTAGATGCGGCCAATTCCAAAATCGTAACAGGCGATTGCCTTGCCGGTCGCCGCATCCCACAGCCGCACGGTTTGGTCCCAACTCCCCGTCGCGATCGTTTTGCCGTCGGGGCTATACGCGATCGACGTGACGCGACCTTTATGCCCCGATATTAGGTAACGCTGCTGCCGTTTGACGATGTCGAACGCGCCGAAACCCCACTCGATAGCCGCAGCAAGTGTGGTGCCATCGGGGTGGAAACTGATGCTCGGGCTGGTGTGCGTCAGCGGGATGTGCGTTTGATCGGGCTTCGAGATGTTCCAGATCGTGAGCTTTTTGTGGCCCGTCGACCACGCCACGGTTTGCGTGTTCGGGTGCGTCGCAACGGCACGGACGCCGAGCGCTTCGCGGAACGGCGGCGGTCGCACATCGAATTCCTCTTTCCAGTCCCACAGCTCGAACGAACCGCCCGCATCGCTGGTTCGACTGCCGTGCCCGACGCAGACGAGCGTATCCGAAAGGAACTCGATACTCGTAACGGGGCGATCGATCGTGACATCGAAACTGACGAACTGACGCGGGAAATTCTCGTTGCTAGTGACCGCGCCGAACCAACCGAGTGCGCCGCCGATGGCGAGCCTCTTGCCAGTCGAATCGTAGCGAATCGCGTGTACGGGCGGCAGGGTGTCGTACGAGAGTTTGGCCGTGCTGAGGATCGGGCCGAGGCAGCCTTCCATCGTCCACTCTTCGACGAGGCCGTCCTTCGTGCCAACCGCGAATCGTTCGCCATCGGGGGTAAACGCCAGGCTATAAATCGCCGATTTCGGACCTTCGAGAATGAGCATATCGGTCGGAATCCTTACGGGTATGCGCCGCAACCGCGTGCGGCCAATATGCAGATTATAAGGAGTCGAGACGGCACAATGAACACCGGACTCGGCGCGGGGTGATTCCCAACGTTACAAATGCCGAATGCTGTCAAGTTGCCTAACAAGAAATTATGCCGACATTTATCGATGAATCGGGCGATACCGGACTATGGCCGTTGGGTAGCAGTCATTTTCGTTTGGCAGCTGTCTGGCTGCCAATACGATCCGTAGAAGAATTCCGCAAAGTCATGCTGGAATGGCAATCTTCCCACGGTTTGCCCAGTGAATTTGAGTTCAAATTCGCAAAATCGGCACGCCATCCAGAACGCACGATTGCCTACTTTGCAAAAGCGATGGAATACCCATTTCGGTTCGCGTTTGCTTCGATCGACAAGCGATCAGACAATTGGAAGTTGGCCACCGCACAGGAATTGCATTGTGGTACGATCGTTCAACTTGCAGCCACAATACGACCGTTATACATCCAGAGATTCCGTGAAGGCGAAATCGCTGTCAAAGAAAGCATATTCATCGATAACTGCGAAAGTGTCGATTTCCTGAAAGTGGTGAAAGGGAAATTTCGCGAGCTTGGAAAGAACGAAACACCGCCAATGCATCTCATCGATAAGGTGCGATACCGAGGCTCAAAACCAGATCAACTCATTCAGCTAGCGGATATGGTTTGCGGTGCGTGCGGTGCAAACGAAGATGGGAAGAGCAACATTTACAACACGATTGCCGAACGGGATTTAGGACGAAATCCCACAATTTAAACAGAAAAAGACGAACAGCTTGTGACTGTTCGCCTTTTCTTGTTCAAAAATGCACAAAGCTCAGAGTAACCCGAACCCTGTCCAATACAGGTCAATTCAAATTTACCAGCTGGATGGCGACCTCGCCCCAGCACCTGCATGTGAGTGCATGTGTAGCTTAACGCTACAGTGCACCTATGTCAACGCTAGGTGCAAACAAAAGTGTGCGGTAACCGCGTGCGGCCATATGCTTGTCGGAATGAGCAGAGATGTGCAGTGGACGGATACCGACCCCGAAACCGGCGAACGACGATTCGTTTCGGTCGAAATGTTTGCGCGGAAGTGGGAATTCAAGACGAGAGCGAAGCGCCGCGAGAACTGGCGACGCCTCAACCCCGTGCCGCGCGACATGTGGGAAACGCTCCTCGAAGCGCTCGAGCGCCGCTACCATCGCCGCGAAGGCGTCAGCGACGAGGATCTCATCGAAATCCGCCGCATCTTGTCGACGTACAAACCCTCGCCGATCGTCGAAGTGGATGTCCCGGAATCGACGTAAGTCGGAATTGCGGAGGCTCAAAAACCATTTTTTGGGGTGTTTTTCCGGTCTTTGCGACCCGAAATGCCCCTGTTTTGATCGCGATCCACTGTTCCGTATTCCGTATATCGAACTCTCGTCGTGGGTTGTGTCGAATGGGGTCGTTTCGAGAATCGGCGCTAGTGGCGGCACAAAATCGACCGACCACGACATAAAATCGACCGGACACGACACGAAATCGACCGGACACGACATTTGGAGACACTTTCACGACACTTCGCGACGCCATGCAAAAGTCGACTTACGTCGGATCGCGTTGGATTTTTTGACTGCGGGTTTTCGTGTGGGTGGTGATATTCTGGATTCGTTTCGTCGCGGCGCGGCTAAGGGGACGAAATTAGCTACAGTGGGATCGGTTTCTGTTATTCGATTTGACTTCATCGCCAATTCTGGCGTCATCTGGGCGCGGGTGTGGTAAAGGCGAGCAGGGTGTTTGTCTCGCCTCAATCATGCATACTTTGCCGCGAGCGTTTCGTTCACGGTCAGGCCGAAGCCCGGTTCTTCGCTGACGACTAACTGGCCGTCTACGAACTGGGGGCCGCCGTGGAAAAGCTCGGCGAACCAATCGACGTATTCGGCGACGCGGCCGAACACGGAACCGGCTGCGAGGTGGGTGCCGTACTCGGGGAGTCGCACGGGGCAGATCGAAATGTGCCTGAGTTCGGCGACCGCCGCGACTTTCCGTGCTGGGGTAAGCCCGCCGAGCCGCAACGGATCGATGCGCACCGCCGACACGCCACCCGCGGCGAGTAACCGCAGGTAATCGTCGGGGCGGTCGTACAACCCGCCGACGGAGACGCCGACTTCGAGGCGGTCGATCAGCCGGGCCAACCCGTCGGCATCGTCGGGGCGAACGGGGTCCGAGAAGCCATCGACGGCGAACTCTTCCTCGCACATGCGACCCATCCAGAGTGCCGTCGAGAAATCGTAGCGGCCGCAGCCGGAAATCTCGAACCACGCGCCTTCGGGTACCGCCTGCCGCAGTTGTCGGATGCGGTCCGCATCGATGTCGGGGTCTTGCGTGCCGATCTCGACGATAATCCCCGCCACGCCGCGATCGAGCAACTTCTTCGTTTCCTTCGTCGCCTGTTTTGCACCGAGTGCGGGCGTGGCGGTATCCGATGCGATCGCCTTCAACTTCGTGCGGTAGCCGCCGAGTAGTTGGTACACCGGCATACCCGCTGCTTTGCCTTTCCAGTCCCAAAGTGCGAAGTCGATTGCGGCATACGAACGCGCCGCCAGCCCCGCGAACCCAACGTCTTCGAGTTCGGCAGTGGCCCGCAGGAACAAGCGTTCGTTGAGTGCAGGATTCTCGCCGATGAACATCGGGGCCAACACGCGGTCGATGAGCGAACGCATCGCCGTGCCACCGCCGCCGAGCGTATACGTGAAGCCGAGGCCGACGTGCTTATCCGAGGTGTGAACGCGAACGAGGACGACCTCCGCCACCGTGGCCGCCCGCGGATCTTGCGATGCGGGCAACGCCACCGCCCGCGGCAACGGCACGCGCAGTAGCTCGGTTTCTAATTTCGTAATTGTCATGCGTTGAATTTACGAAACCACCGCGAAAGAGGCGATAAGGGCAACGTCATCCGTATTCGGGTGAAAGTCCAACCCTTTTGAATGCCGATACGTCATAATTAGTACGCATGGCCCTCCCGATACACCGACCGAGGATGAAACTGTGTCCGACATGATGTCGAATCCGCCCGCCGCGAACCCCGTCGCGACGCCGATGAACCCGAATAGCTACGACGAGGTGCCTTACGAAAGTCACCCATTTTCGCAGACGCACCCGAGCCGTCTGTTCGTAATTGGCAGCCTGTTCGGCTTGCGGCCCGTGCCCGTGTCGCGCTGTCGGGTGCTCGAACTCGGTTGCGCCGGCGGCGGCAACTTGATCCCGATGGCCGACATGCTCCCCGACAGCACGTTCGTCGGTATCGACCTGTCCAAACGCCAGATCGACGATGGCAACAAGGACGTTGAGGCGCTCGGCCTGAAGAATCTGACCTTAAAACATAGCAGTATCACCGACGTCGACGAGTCGTGGGGGCAGTTCGACTACATCATCTGCCACGGCGTGTTTTCGTGGGTGCCGAGCGCGGTCCAAGACAAAATTCTCCAGATCTTCGACAAGAACATGTCGATGAACGGCATCGCTTACGTCAGCTACAACACGTACCCCGGCTGGCACATGCGCGGCATGATCCGCGACATGATGCGCTATCACTCGGGCCGATTCAACACGCCGCAACTCCGCACCCAACAGGCGCGGGCGCTGCTCGATTTCCTCGCGCAATCGGTCCGTTCCGACAACAACAACGCCTATTCGGTGATGTTGAAACAGGAACTCGAAACGCTGCGGCACCAGGCCGACCATTACTTGTATCACGAGCACCTCGAAGAAAATAACGAGCCACTGTACTTCCACCAGTTGATGTCGCGTGCTCAGACGCACAACCTCAAGTACCTCGGCGAATCCCGCGTCGGCACGATGGTCACGGGTAACTTCGGCCCCGAGATCGAGAAAACGCTGCGGATCCTGGCCACCGATCAGATCCAGGCCGAGCAGTACATGGACTTCCTGCGGAATCGCATGTTCCGCGAATCGTTGCTCGTCCATAGCAAGCTGAACCCCAATTGGTCGGTTCAGCCCGAAGTGCTGCGCGTGATGCACGTGGCCAGCAGCGCGAAACCGGTCGCAGAACCGGCCTCGCTGACCAGCGACGAAAACGTGCAGTATCGTTCCGGTGGCGGAATGCAGATGGCCACGAATCGGCCGCTGTTGAAGGCCGCGATGAAGGTGATGAACGAAGCCTACCCCGGTACGGTGCCGTTCGATGTGCTGCGGAAATCGTCGCGAGAAATGATCGGCGGCGATGGCACCGACCCGAAGATTATTGCCGAAGATACGC
>JAYSKW010000475.1:0-8338 GCA_043726085.1 Limnoglobus sp. | reverse complement strand
GCTTCTTGTCGAATGCGAGTGAGGGATCGTTGTTGGGTACGTCGAGGATGTCTAAGTCGTAATATTCGAGTGCAATCTTCTGATACTCGAAGAACCGATTGTCCAGTTCGTCGTAAATCTTATACTCGTTCGCTAACCGATCGCGTTTATTCGCACGAATGAATTGAATCAGTGCGATTGGTCCGGCAATACTGAGCGCCAGGTAATAGATGATTTGTGCGACATCCTTCACGTTATCCATATTCGACATCTCGCATTGTGGTGTTACAATCCATTTTCTCGAACCGATTGTCAAAAGAAACAGCCCACAATGTGGGACTGTTTCAGCGACTTGAGTCATTTCTACTCGCGTTGCAGTGCGTTTTCAGACTGAGGAGTGCGGAAATCTACCCTCGTACTCTGACCCGCTTGGAACTCGACGTCGCGAGTTTGTTCGCTGGTTTTGCCGTCGATCGTCCATTTCGCCTTGATTGCGTACTTGAAGGTTTTACCCGCTTCTAAAACTGGCGAGTGGAAGAGTCTTTCCGCTCCCTTAACGTCGGTCGTTGTACCTGCAATCCAAACTTCTGCATCGGTGGTCGGTACGATCACGGTGATATACGCACGGTTTTGTGCGACACTTGCCGTTGGAGTGGCTTGTTGCATCGGAACCGAGTTGTCGACGAGTGGAATACTGTAAGTGGCAGGCACGACGTAATTGGGCGTCGTATAGTACGGCATCGAGTTGTATACGGGTGCGGGCGAATAATAGCTTCGGTTGTAACCTAAGCCAAGGCCCGAGTTGTAACCGTATCCTGAGTTATAGCCGTTGCCAAAACCGCGATAACCGAATGAATTACCGTAGTTTTGATAGCCCGGATTCCCATACCCGAACGAATTGCCGTAGTTTCGAGGGTAAGATCCATATCCTGGATTTCCATAATATCCGTAGCCGGGTTGACCGATCGTGATTCCTGCACCACTGATCGTCACTCCGACCCCACCTCGCCCGCCACCACCACGCCCGTAACCATTACGTTGGGCATTTGCGTCTCCCGCATCTGCACATACGATTAGACCTGCCAGTGCGATTACCGAGAAAGCATTACGCATTTTCGTCTCCTCAATCGAGTTACTAGTTTCTTTTCGTACCCCCTCTCCAAAACGGAGAGGGGGAAAATGGGCAAAAAGCAAGCGAATATTGGAACAACTACCGATTTCCGTAACTACCGTTTACTTCTTGGCAACGGAGAACTTGAAGTCGTGCGAGGCGTCGGCACCCTTCGTGGGGTGCCCCATCACTTTGACCACGAAGTCGCCGACTGGTGCATCGTCGGCAGCTTTCAGCGAGAACTTACCTTCGGTTTCGCCGTTCTTGATCCCACCCGTAGACGGTTCGACGGTAATGCCCTTTGGCAGGCCTTCAAATTTCACCGCGACATCTTGGTTGAACGTTTTGTCGCGGCTAATCGAAATCGAGAAGGCTTTCGTCTCACCTTGTTTGAGGGCGGTCGTCCAGAACGGTACACTCAGGGTGAACGTGTCTTTTTTACCCACACTAATCTTGATCGTGTTGCTGGCATCGGCACCCTTGGCGGGGCGACCGACGACTTTTACTTCGTAATCGCCCACTGCCGCATCGTCGCTGGCCGTGAGTGTGAATTTCGAGTCGGTATTCTTGCTTTGAATAACGGGCTTCGACGGATCGACCGTCACACCCTTTGGCAGACCTTCGAGCATCACAGTGACGTCTTGATCGAAGTTCGTGCCGCGTTTAATACCAACGGTGGTTTGAGCCACATCGCCTTGCTTGATCGAAACCGATGAGGTCGTGATGTTGAAAGTCTCATCAGCTTGGCCGTACATCGGTGGCTTAGCCGACGTGCCCGTGGCTCCAGGGCCACCTGGCGTGCCCGCTTTATCGCATCCGGTGCTGACCGCAAACAACGCCAACATCAGGCCGACAATCGTACGTTTCATGGGAACCTCTTCTGTTGAGAACTGGCCACCTTCGCACTACGCGAAGTCAGCGTTCGTTCTGAGAGTATTTCCCAGTCGCAACTGTCGTGCCGATCGGCATCATAATCCGACAAACCGAATAAAACGAAGATTCGTGCAGGTATTTGCGAATCGAACGTCCGTTTCGGAAGGCGATTTCTCAGCGTTGGGCATCGATTCGCAGAACTACGAGCGTGCCTTCGCGGTCGCATAGCGATCGTAGCGATCCGAAAGTGCGAAGAACGTCGGTGCCCACAGCCCCACGAAAATACCGAAGCGTTCGCCGTGCGCGACATCGGGTTCTTTGAACAGAACCCAGACGAGGATCGACGCGACAATCGAGACGAAACCCGAAACGAAACAGATGTTGCTGAGAATCCTCAGCGCGCTGGCAGACATGTGCATTCTCCTACGGTTCGACATCGCGCGATTCGCAATGTCGGAGGGTAACCTCGCTGCATTCATAGTCCAACGCGAGCCGCATCGGTCTGGGAATTATCCTTCAAAGACGAATTTTAAGCCTCACTTGCGTTGTCGATGCCGATCTGTTAATGCCTCTCGGTTCTGGGGGGCAGCTCGTGAAATGGAAGCGGCTAATACTATTGTCGGTGTTTGCCACGGGGTGCGGGCGGTCGTATTACCGCGCATCGGCGGACCGCGAAACGTACCCGATTATCAGCCAGCGTGTCGTGAAGCCCGAGTATTCGATTGGCCGTACGCAACTCGAACCGGCGGCGACGTCGCGGCTCGCCGACCCCACGAATCCGGATCGACCGCCGAAGCCGCCCGACGATCCGTCGGCTGCGATCTTCATGGAGCATCCGGGTAAGTTCGTCGGTTATCGCAAGTGGGAAAAAGACGGCGTCCTCGTCGATATCGAACCAGTTGGCTGGGAAGAAAACCTCGGCGCATCGCCCGGTGTCGCGCTGAAGTTGACGCAAGATCAGGCGATGGATAAGGCACTCGAAAACAGCCGCGAATATCAGACGCGACTGGAAAGCGTCTACATTCAGGCGCTATCGTTGACGCTGAATCGCTTCGAGTTCGACGTGCAATTTTTCGCGCGTCGCTCGACGAATTATTCGCACATCGGCGGCGGCAGTACCTTCGAGCAATCGAACTCACTGCTTCAGAGTGCGGATAAAGGTTTCACTCGCAATTTCGCAGCGGGCGGGCAATTGCTCACCGATTTTGCGAACAGCTTCATGTGGGAATTCACGGGCCGTACGCACACGGCGAGCAGTTCGATCGGAATGACGCTGATCCAACCGCTGCTGCGCGGCTTCGGTCGAAATATCCGCCTCGAAACGCTGACGCAGGGCGAGCGCGACGTGCTGTATGCGGTGCGCGATTTCGCACGGTTCCGCAAACTGTTCTGGGCGTCGATCAACGTCGAGAGTGGCGGCTACTTGCAGATTCTGCGACAGATTCAAAGTGTGCGAAATGCGGCGGCGAACTTGCGGAGCCAGGAAGAAAACTACGCACTCTATCGCATCCTGTTTCAGGGTGGCCGCACGCAAGTGGCGAACGTCGATCAGGTGTTTCAGGCATTGCTGTCCGCACGGCGCGACTTGATTTCCTCCGAAATCGAACTGCAGAACCAGCTCGATCGCTACAAGCTCTTGCTCGGGTTACCGCCACGGTTAGCGGTCGAACTCGATGACACGCCACTGAATCGCTTTCAGCTCGTCGATGTCGATGTGGAGAAATTACGCGCGGAGATCGAAGTCTTCGAGCGGAAGCGGAAGTCCGAACTCGACGTCCCGCCTACACTCGCTGTCCTGCAAGAATCGGTGGAGACATTGCGAACATTTTCGACGCGCGCGGAGAAGGCGATCACCGCGTCGGAGAGTGCACTCAAATTGTTGGCGGACGATCTCAAACGACCAGTACCCGCAGAAGATCAGGAGCAGTTCGAGCGAGCGAAGGCGGCGTACCTCCAGCAGAAAGACAAGCCGACCGAACTCCGCGAGAGAATCGCAGCCTTTCGTGCAGAACTGAAACAAATTCAAGGCGAGTTTAGCGAAACCAACCGCGAGCCGAGTTGGAAAGCGGTCGTGGCGGCGGCCCGTGAGATGGCGAGCATCGTCGATAACGCGATCGCGGCGGAGTCGGTGGCACGCATTTACACTCTGCGACTTCCCGAACAACCGTTTACCGAAGAATCATTGTTGCCTTTCGCCAAAGAGAATCGACTCGATTTGCAGAACGTGAAGGGCCAGGTCACCGATTCGTGGCGAAAGGTTTCGATTGCGGCGAACGCGCTCAAGTCCGATCTGACGGTACGACTCAACGGGACGCTCGTCACCGAAGCGGGTGGTAAAAACCCATTGGAGTTCGGTGCTGAAGGCAGTCGACTCGCGGCGGGCGTGCAGTTCGATGGCCCGCTGAATCGCCAGTTTGAACGGAACGTTTATCGCCAAAGTCTGGTAATCTATCAGCGTTCGCGGCGCACATACATGGCACTTTCGGATAGCGTCGAACTCGACGTGCGAACGGGCATTCGCGAACTCCAACGGCAACGCATCAACTTCGAGATCGCCCGGCAGCAGTTGCTGGTCGCGGTGCGACAATTGGCAATCGAGCGAAGACTACTGACGGCACCCGTGCAGGATCGCGAACGCCGTGGCGACGACGGGGCCGCGACGCTTCGGATTCTGAGCGCGCAACAGTCACTGTTGGTCGCACGCAACGGTTTGGCGGATAGTTTCTTTAATTACGAGCAACAACGGATACGACTTCTGATAAACTCGGAGAAGATGCGTCTCGACGAACGAGGGTACCCGACCGATGACACCGACCAACCTGTTGCCGCCACCACAACTCGGCCTGCCATCGGCAGCGCCGCTCCCAGCGTTGGCACCCCGACGCCCGCAACTCAACCGTAGAAGCCTTTTCCGCAGTTTACTCCGCCGCGCCGTCATCCTAAGCCTGTTGGCAGGCGTCGTCTATCTCGGCTGGAAATACGTGCTGCCGTACATCGTCGGCTCGCGATCCTTCGAGCGCCCCGTTACTGCGGTCGTTACGCAAGGTGTTTTGAAAATCACGATTACGGATCGCGGCGAACTTGAAAGCATCGACGCGGTGCAAGTGAACTGCGATCTCCAAGGTGGTGGCAAACTCGTCTCCATCATCGACGAAGGGAAGCTCGTCGCCAAAGGCGAAGAAGTCGCGAAGCTCGATACCGACGTGTTGTTGCGCTCGATTAACGAGCAAGATGTGAAGTGGCAGACCGCCGAGGGCAAACTGAAATCGAGCCGCAGCGATCTTTCGCAGGCGAAGAACAAAGCGGAGGGCGAGATCGCTAAGGCCGACCTGGCCCTGACGTTGGCGAAGATCGATCTCGAGTCGTACGACGACCCACAGGGCGAGTATAAACGCGACGTCGATAAATTTAAGGGCGCGCTCGAACTGAAAAAGAAAGAACTCAAGGAGGCGGAGGATGACATTGCCTTCACAAAGGGACTCGTCAAGGACGGATACGCACAACTCGAACAGATTCGCGCCAAAGAACTGACGTTACAACAGCGAAAATTCGAGGTGCTGAGCGCCCAAGCGGAAATCACCGTGATGGAGAAATTCACGCGTAAAAAGAAGATCACCGAGTTGAAAGCGAAGGCCGAGGAAGCCGAACGCGAGTTGCGACGCACGAAGGAAACGCAAGCGTCGATGATTGAAAAGATCGAGGCCGAATTGAAAGCGGCGCTGAGCACGTCGGAGATCGAAAAGAAACAACTCACGCGAATGAACGAGCAGATGGAACGCTGCACGATTCACGCGCCGGCGAGCGGGATCGTAGTCTACGCGAATGCCCGTTACTGGGATGAATCGTCGCGAATCCGCCCTGGTGCCCAGTTGTATTTTCAGCAGCAAATCTTCAGCCTACCCGACCTGACGCGGATGCGAGTGAAGCTCAAGATTCATGAATCGGTCATCAAGAAAGTGAAGATCGGCATGTCCGCGACGTTCCAGATCGATGCGTTGCCAAACCGCGTACTCAACGGCAAGGTGCTCAAAATCGCGACAATCGCGCAATCCGATGGTTTCCGTGGGGGTGGCGTGAAACAGTACGACACGGTGCTGAGCATCGACGATATGCTAACCGACGCGGGGCTGAAACCGGGCATGACTGCCGAGGTGAAGATCCTCATCGGCACGCTCCCCGACGCAATCAGCGTACCCGTCGGTGCCGTGACGGAGTACGAATTGGAGAAAGTCGCGTACATCGTGACCACTTCGGGTGTGACGCGACGCACGGTAACGGTCGGCGAGAACAACGAACAATACGTGCAAGTGACGGAAGGCCTCACCCCCGGCGAAGACGTCGCACTCGACGCCCGCACCCGCGCCGCCGCCGACCTGAAAGCCACCAAGCCGAAGGACGATGGGAAAACCAGCGAACCCACCGGCAAGTCGCCACCTCTGGTGAAGTAGGTGACAGATGTATCACCAGAATTTCCACCACTGTTGTCGAGGAAATTCGCGGACGCAATTAAGAAAATCAACCTCGATTTGTTCCATCATTCCCTGACGATTCGCGTTTATTGTGAAATCGTAAGCCTCGATCGCAATCGCGAAAGAGTTGTCAGGATCGGAAATGGCAACTTCCGCAGCCATTTGTGCGGATTTCACCGATAGACTTGCTAATTCAGCGGATTTGCGAGTTGCCGGCACAACTTCAGGATTTTCAAAAACATGATCCGAGTAAAGATGTGGCGCTAGCATAGAGCCCGCCGTAATTCCAGCCGCCAATGCCACAGCTTTCAAACCTTCGATCGGTCTCTGTTCGATAGTGGATCGCTCAGAAAGCTGGATTGCGATTTCGAGAGATTCTCGTCTCGCGGCCGATGATTCGGGCCAAGCTTCGACAAAAATCGGTTGCACTCGCCTCGCACATTTTGCTGTGAATGCAACGCGGCCCCAGTGGGATAATTTATTGAGATTGATATCCATCAATATCTCCATACGCCACGAAATCGGAACTGACAACGATCAACTGTCTTCTGACAACTACTGGTTTACGGTAAACGGCCCAGCGACGTTCGTCGCTGGGCTTTCGGGTTACTTCCCCTGATTCCTGTAGATGCGGCAATTGCCGGTCGCGCGGCCCACGGCGACGATGTCTGGCTTGCCATCGCCATTGAGGTCGCCGACGGCTAAATCTTCGACCGCCACGCCGCCATCTTCGAGGATGTAACGCTCCCACTTTGCGCCTTTGCCATCGGTGTTGCGGTAAATGCGAACGCCGCGCTTTTCGGTGAAAGAGTCGTCTTTCGTCGGATTATCGCGAACGCCGACGATGACGAAATCGCTCGTATCACCGAGGAGATCGGAGAACTTAATCGCGTGTCCCCAGCGGAGGTGGTCGTCGAGCACACGGCGTATTGTCGTGCGTGGGTTGCCGCCTCGGTAATAGACGACGACTTCATTCCCGTGCCAGGGTTCGATCGTGGCAACAGTGGCATCGAGTCCGGTGATCACACCGCGAGCAATCTCGCTAGCACCGCGGTTGCCTAACGGTTTGTCTTGGTTGCCTTTGTGAAAATCGACGATTTGAAATAGTCCATTGTTGCGAATAAGCAACTTCACCCCTTCGTAACTCGCCGTCGTCAATGAACCCGGTGCGTCTTCGCCAATTAGGCAAAAGTTATGGCAAACGTGTAGCTGATCGTTTATCACCAGCGGCTTCCAGTTCTCTGGCTTCGTCGGTTCCTTTGGCACTTTGTAACCCAGAATGCGTACGGGGCGGCCGTCCATCCAGTTCTTCTCTTTGCTCGCGTCGCGGCCCATGAGCGGGGCCATCACGATGTCGAGTTTGCCATCGCCGTCGAAATCGGCCACCCGCACGCGGTGGACCATCGGTTCGTCGCAGGGGATCGCGTGGAGCGTCCATTCGTCATCGAGCGTTTTGCCGCGTTTGAGCCACTGGAGCGTGCCGGGGTTCTTGGTGTCGAAAGGCTTCCAACCTGCTCCGATCACGAGTTCGAGGTCGCCATCGCCGTCGATGTCGAGCGCACAAATACAGACATTGTCCGGCTTCGTTTTGCCATCGAGGATCACCCGCTTCTTCCATGTCGGGTTTTCGTACCACACAACCTTGTGTTGATCGACGACGACGATGTCGGGCTTCTTGTCGCCGTTGATATCTTCGATGATGACGGCGTAGCCGATCTTCAACCCGGAGTCGATTTCTTGCACTTTGAACGTGGGAAAGCCTGGCGGTGGCGCGGGCGAATCTTTCAGCAGAATTGGCTCGGCGGCCCCGACGGTTGTGCCGATTGCCAGCGTTAGGCAAACTAGCGCCTTCGCCCAAAGTCTCGCGATCATCAGCGTGGCTCCTATCCGTGTTCTAATTTAATGT
>JAYSKW010000474.1:0-1507 GCA_043726085.1 Limnoglobus sp. | reverse complement strand
CCGTTCGACGTGGCCACGGTCGCGATTGCACCCGAAGGTTTCGAGTTGCCACCGGATAAAACATTTGCAGGGAAACCCGCCGCGAAACTCGCCGACGATGTGCGCAAAGTGTGGCCGAGCATCGCGCTGACCGACGATGCGGGCTTGCCCCTGACATTGCGTACGAGCATCGAAACCGAGGCGGGCACGTTCGAGATTACGCTGCACCCGGATGTCGCGCCGAACCACGTGCGGAACTTTCTCGCGCTGACGAAAGTCGGATACTTTGATGGCCTCGTTTTCGAGCGCGTCGTGCAACAAGTGTCCGTATCCACCGATGGCACGCGCGCACCGTACGAGTTCATCACGGCCGGTTGCCCCGTCGGCGATGGCACGCCAGGACGCGGGCACTTGGGGTACTTTCTTAAGCCAGAAATCGGCGAAATTACGCACGAAGAAGGCACCGTCGGCTTCTGGCGCGAAGATGCCGACGAATCGGCGGGCGTGCGGTTTTACATCACCCTCGGCCCTGCCCCGCTGATGGACAAAGAGTACACCGTCATCGGCAAAGTCACGCTCGGCCTCGATACGCTGCGGAAGATCGCCGACATGCCCGCAAAAACGCCCGGTAGCGAACTGCCACTAAAGCCCGTGGCGATTCGGAAAGTGACCGCGAACCGCTAGTCGTAGGGAAATCCATCAGAAGGCGAACCCTCGCGAAACTCGGTGCCGTGCCTCGAACGCAAAACCCTTGCTTACGCTTCGAGCTGACACGATAATGTGCCAGCCGGGATGTTCCGAATATCCACTCCGTTTCGAGGTTACGTATGGTTGCGTTTCTTGTGCGGATTCGCGCTCCGATGATCGGCTACTGTTTGTTGATGGTGGCTGCGGGTAGTGCGAGGGCGGCGGATAAGCCTCTCAAGGTGTTCATCTTGGCTGGGCAGTCGAACATGCAGGGCCATGCGAGTATCTCGACGTTCGACTCTTTGGCCGACGACCCGAAGACGGCCCCGCTCCTGAAGGAGATGCGAACCCCGGATGGCAAGCCGAAGGTGTGCGAGAAAGTGTGGATTTCTTCGGTCGGCTGTCTCGGCGATGCATACTCCGATTTGAGAGAGAAACACGGCAAGCTCACGGCCGGGTTCGGTGCTCCAGACAAGAAGATCGGACCAGAGTTCACGTTCGGCATCACGATGGAAAAACTACTGGGTGAGCCGGTCCTGATCATCAAGACCTCATGGGGTGGCCGGAGCCTGCACACCGACTTCCGCCCACCGAGCGCGGGGCCGTACGTGTGGAGCGAATACGAGTTGGGTAAATTCAAGCAGCGTGGCGACGATCTCGGAAAGAGCAAAGCCGACAAGGTCAAAGACACGAGTGTGTTCTACCGCCACATGATCGAGCATGTGCAAAAAGTGACGGCGGACATCAAGCGAGTGGTGCCGGACTACGACGAGAAACAGGGATACGAACTGGGCGGGTTTGTCTGGTTCCAGGGGTTCAACGATTACGTCGACGGCGGGGT
>JAYSKW010000473.1:0-2391 GCA_043726085.1 Limnoglobus sp. | reverse complement strand
GGCGTCGATGTCCCGAGCACGAGCGCCCCGACGAGCCAACCGAGTGCCGTGCCCGCCGACGTGGGTGCCCAGGCGATGACGAGTTTCATTCCCAGTGGGTAAATGCCCGCCAAACATAAGCCGACCGCGAAACGGCAGAGCAGCGCCGTCGGCAGCGATTCGCACAATAACAGTGCCGCATTACTGGCCGCTCCGGCGAAACAGCCGAGCGCGAAAATGCGATGTGCGGGGAAGCGGTCCGCCAACCCCGAGAGCGAAAGCAGCAGCGTGCCGACGATGAAACCGAGTTGCACCGCCGTCAATAATCCGCCGCGCGCGGTCGGCGAAAGCTCCCAGAGCCTCCCGAGTTCGGGGGCCGCCATCGCCCCGCAAAACCAGAGCGACGTGCCGAATAACTCCGCAATCACGATGAGAACGAGCGGGCGCATCATGCGGGGCCACTTCCTTCGAGGAACTTCGCACACGCCGCGACGATCTGCAACGATGCCGTGCCGTCGCCGTACGGGTTCGGCCGGTTCGTCATCTTGCAGTACGCCGTGGCATCGGTGAGCAATTCGGACACCCCATCGAAAATGCCTTGGAACGAAGCCCCGACGAGCTTCACCGCACCGACGCTCACGCCCTCGGGGCGCTCGGTGGTTTCGCGCATGACGAGCACCGGCTTATTCAGCGTCGGGGCTTCTTCCTGTACGCCTCCACTATCCGTGAGTACCAACGTGCAACGGCGAAACAGTTCGATGAACTCGCGGTAGCCGAGCGGTTCGAGCAGAAAGATATTCGCGCGCCCACCGCCGAGAATGCGATTCACCGGCTCGCGCACGTTCGGGTTCAAGTGAACCGGATAGACGAACGCGACATCGGGAAAACGGTCCGCGAGTGCCGCAATCGCGAGGCACATTTGGTCGAAACCATCGCCGAAATTTTCCCTGCGATGGCCCGTAATCAGCACGAATCGACGCTCCGCAATCGCGTCTGCGGATAGCCCCGGAATCGTCGGCGGTCGGGCTTCGACTTCCTTCACCATGTGCAACAGCGCGTCGATCACGGTGTTGCCCGTAACGAACACGCGGGATGCGGGTACGCCTTCATTCCAGAGGTTTTGCGCCGCCGTTTGCGTTGGTGCGAAGTGCAAATCCGCCAACCGCGTCGTTAGCACGCGGTTGCCTTCTTCGGGCCACGGCGCGAGCAAATTTCCCGTGCGCAATCCCGCCTCGACGTGGCCGATTTTCACCTTGCGATAGAACGCCGCGAGCGCCGCCGCCAGCACCGTCGTCGTGTCGCCTTGCACTAGCAGCAAGTCCGGTTTCGCGTTCGCCAAATACTCGTCGACGGCCACAACCGCCCGCGCCGTCAGGCTCGCCAATGTCTGCCCCGGCTGCATCACGTTCAGGTCCACATCGGGCGTCAGGTGGAACGCCGACAGCACCTGATCGAGCATCTGCCGATGTTGCGCCGTCACGCAAACTTGCACGCGAAAGCGACCATCGGCACGAAACGCCGCGACCACCGGCGCGAGTTTAATCGCCTCCGGCCGCGTACCGAACACGAATGCAACAGTCTTCATAAATGTAGTTTTCGCGAACCGCGTACTCCAGTCGCAACATTGACGTTCAGCGCCGATCCTGCCTACAAGTGATAAGAAATGGGAACTCGAATTCTAGCCTCGCTCGAGTGGGAATGCACCATGGAAGTCCGCCGCATGAAATCGTTTGGAATCGCACTGCTGACGGCACTGCTTCTGATTTCGTCGGCCTCGGGTTCGCCCGTCGTGCCCGGTCTTGCGAATAAGCATCCGCTCGGCGAGGCCGAGGTGGGGCAATTGTTGATCGGCGAATTGCGTTGCGTGGCCTGTCACACGCGCAGAGAGGCAACGCTTTCGCTCGACCGATTGGCACCGGACCTCTCCGATGTCGGCGGGCGCGTGTCGCCGGAGTATTTGCAGAAGTTCATTGCGTCGCCGTCGTCGGCACATGCCGGTTCGACGATGCCGGACATGCTCGCGACCGAACCCGTCGAGCGACGCGAGAAGATCGCCGAAGCCATCGCGCACTTCCTGATCGCGCAGTCAGCGCAAAAGTTCGTACGAACACCGACGGCAGAAGCGGCGGCGACTGCGGGTAAGGCACTGTTCCACACCGTTGGCTGCGTGACGTGTCACTCGCCTCGGGACGATGCCGATAAGGCCATCGCGCACGAAGGCGTCGTCGAACTCGATCACGTTCCTGCGAAATACAACCTCGCGTCACTCGGCGATTTCCTGCACCAGCCGTTGCGCGTGCGACCATCGGGCCGTATGCCGGACATGAAGCTCACGCCAGTCGAGGCGAAGGCGGTGGCCAGTTACTTGATCGGGAAAACCGAAGCGAAAACGGGGGCGTTACAACCGCAAGA
>JAYSKW010000472.1:0-3589 GCA_043726085.1 Limnoglobus sp. | reverse complement strand
CTGCCATCTACCCGGTGTTCAACATCCGTCAACGGAAAGCTCACAGTGGGACTCGAACCCACGACCTACGGTTTACAAAACCGTTGCTCTACCAACTGAGCTACGCGAGCAGTACGACGCCTCGCAGTGAATGCTTAACATTATGGCCGGGTACGGCCGCCTTCAAGCCGAATTTACCGAACGAGCATCGTTCACAGCACAAATTCTCGGGAATCCACGTCGAACGGACATCCCGCATCGCAAGCAGGTTCGGGCGATTCACGGCATCAGCCCTAGTTTGCGGAGTTGCGCCTGGGTGTCGGTGTTCCACACGTAAATTGCGGGCAACGCGGGGTCGCTGGCTTCGTAGCCGGGTGAACGGGGCAGTCCGGCAACGCGGTACGTTCTGCCATCGCCGATGACAGGTAACAAATAGCTTCCCGCGTTCACGCTTCCCTTTGTCCCTGGCGGCATCGCGGCGGGCAAGTTCAGCACTTCAATACTTGTGCCACTCGGAATCGGCTCGCCGCGAATCGTCTCGGATACCGTTGCCATCGAATTCGGCAGCCCGTCACTGCCCACGGTCACTTCCGCAACAACGAGTTGTGTCGCGGCGGTGAGTTGGGCACGGGAGACGACGGGCGATTTGCCCTTCTGGGCGACGGCCAACGCCAACCACCCGAGCCAGCCCAAGAACGCGAGGAGTGCGATGACGAAGCGAAGGCGTGCAAAAATCATCGGTGCCCTTTCCGCGGCTCGCCCAGTGTGAGTTCAAACCCTTCCGACAGGACTTGGTCCAAGTCGAACAGTTCGTGAAAATCTTCCGGCTCGTCGCGGTCCGATTTGCTCAGCCGTTCGGCTTTGATGAGGTTGAACACGATCGCGCCGAAGTCGTCCGTCTTGCGGATGCCCCACTGCTTGAAGACGATCGACGCCATCATGCCGAATTCGAGTACCGCCAGTTCGCAGCCGCCCCGTATCAACTCTTCGCCAGAAATGTGGTAATCCGTTTCGGGGTCGTCTTCGTCCTGGGGGGCACGGCCAAGTTGCTCCTGGGTGAAGCCGACGCAATCGCAGACAAAATCGTATGCCTCGTAGGCATACCGAGAGTCGTTCCGGATCAATTCGAGAAGCTTAGGGTCCACGGGCACTCCTGAGTGGTTGCGAGGTAGATGGGCGGTACGGCATCTGGATGTTCGCGTCGAATTCCCACGCAACACCTCAATGATCAGACAACCCCTCACGGCTCACAACCGGGATAACACTTCGTCCACGGTCACCGGCAAGCGGCGACCGTCTTCAAACTCGATCAACAGTCGGCGGGCGAGAACTTCTTGGGCCAGCACTCGACCTTGCCCCTTGCTGGTCACGACCCGCGACCCGACGGGGGGAAGGATCGCTTGGAATTCTTCGTAGACGTCTTGTTCGAACCGCAAGCAGCACTTCAATCGTCCGCAACGGCCCGAGATTTTCGTCGGATCGAGCGTCGATTTTTGCAACTTCGCCATCCGCATACTCACGGGCGGCATCACGACCATGTGCGTATTACAGCAGACCGGCTTGCCGCAATCACCGTAGTCCGCGAGCAACTTGGCTTCGTCGCGCACGCCGATTTGCCGCAGTTCGATTCGCGCATGGAATTCGCGGGCCATGCTCTTGACCAGTTCCCGAAAGTCCACCCGGCTCTCCGAGAGAAAGTAGAACACAACCCGTTCGCCGCCGAACAAATGTTCCACGTCCACGATCTGCATCGCCAGCTTGTGCTGAACGATCAGTTCTCGGCCCGTTGTGTACTCGCGTTTCTGGATGTCCACGATGTCGGCAATCCGTTTGCGGTCTTCGGCGTTCGCACACCGGACCAATTGCCCGCGGGTCGGCTCCGGGATGGCGGCCACCGCTTGCGGGGTTGCGGGGCAAAGCAATTCGCCGGCTTCTAGTCCGCGATCACTGCGGACAATCACCGTTTCCTGCCGACGAAAGACGAAGTCCAGGTCCGCCGTGAACACCCCAATGAACCGCATCACGCCGTGGCGAACGAGGTATTTGGCACCTGTTTTTGGCGTCGTGGCCACACTATCCGGCTGTGCGATCATGGTGCGTTTTACAATCGAGGTCGGGTCTGAGTGCGGGGAAGAGGCCAGCACTCGTCGCTATCTTGTGCAGAACGGCCTACAGATGCAACTCAACCACGTCTTTATCCTGCAAGATATGGTCGCGGCCCACCGTTTGTCCGTCGAACGCGCCGCTGCCCCAGACCCGCGCGGACTTCAACCCGTCCTCGAAGTCGTTGTGAACTCGTGGCGCGAATTCTTGAATCGAAGCGCCGATCGGGCACGTGAACGGGCTGTCCATTTGCGGCGGTTTTCCAGGCAACTTCGTGTAAATCCGCATCACGCCGAGCCGGTCGTAGATGGCTTGGCGTAACTCGACCAAGCCGGTGCCACTCTCGGCGGAGACGAGCAAGAACGGGTAACGGTCCGCGAAAGTTTCTTTCGCAATTTCCAGGCGAATATCGGCGGCCTCGTCGTCACACTTGTTGGCAACCAACAACGTCGGCATGGAATACGTTGTCGGGTCGTCATCGACGGGATTCACTTGATTCACAAGTTCACGCTTGGCCAACTTCAACCGATCCAGCACCATTTGCGTCGCAGCGGCCCCGTCATCGTCGGCGAGATCGAGAAACAAAACCGCCGCGTCCGCAGCACGAGTGATGTCGGTGATGAAGTGTTCGTAATGGTCCGAGGTAATCGGCGGCAGATCGACGAGTTGAACACGAACGTCTTCGTAATCCATCATCCCCGGCGCCGGTTCGCGGGTGGTAAACGGGTAAGGCGCAACTGCCGGAGTTGCTTTCGTGAGCTTCGACAGCAGTAGCGATTTCCCCGCGTTCGGCGGGCCGAGGAACACGACTTGTCCGGCACCTTGCTTCGGGATTTTGTAAACGCCGTGGGCGACTTTCTTCGGCCCAAGTTGCTCCTGCTCGATCGTGTCGGACAGTTCGCTAATTTTCGTCTTGAGTTCCGCCTGCACTTTCTCGCTGGCTTTGTGCTTCGGCAGAATCACCCACATTTCCCGCAGTGCGACGAGCTTTTCTTCCGGCGTGCGCGCTTTCTTGTAACGCGCTTCCGCATCGTGGTATTGCGGCGGGAGGTTCACGGCCATGACGACGACTCAGTGCGTGGGGTGTTCAACGGGTGGCGTATTGTGCGAGTTCTCAGCCGCGTGTCTACCGCAACTGCTAATCGATCACGATACAGCGCCGAAGCGTTCCCGCAACATTTGCCAGGAATCATTGGTCGCGGTCAAGTGGTTCGCGGAGAGGTCGAGTTGCCGAAGGCTGGACAATGATGAAGTATTCGCCAATAGCACGATCGCGTCATCTCCAAGGCCATTCCGCGACAAGTTGAGTGATTCCAATTGCTGCAAATACGGTGATGCCAAAAGTTCCCGCAAGCCGTTCAGACCGATCTGGTTGCCGTCAAGGTTGAGTTTGCGAAGCTTCAGCAAATGCGGCGATTGCGATAATTCGGCCATGAACGGTTGCACCGCCACGAGCCGCACTTCACGCAGCGGACCCAGGCGAAATAGCTCATCACCCCGGCTAATA
>JAYSKW010000471.1:0-5260 GCA_043726085.1 Limnoglobus sp. | reverse complement strand
GGCCTTCTCGAGTTGCTCCGCAAGGTCGCCCGCTTCCTTCGCTAATTCCTTCTGGCGGGCTTGCTGTTGGGCGGCGGCCGCACCAGCGTTGTCGGCTTGCTTGGCCATCTCGCCGTTGAGCGCCTTTTGCTTCTCGGCTAGTTCTTTGGCTTTCTTTCCATTCGGCGTATCGCCAGCGTTCTTCGCGGCCGCATCGAGTTGCTTTTCCGCTTTGGCACCGTCGGCTTGCGCCCGATCCGGGGCACCGGCCTTCAACTGATCGGCGGCCTTTTGAGCGGCGTCAGCGGCTTCTTGGCCCTCGCCGGGTTGTTTCGCCAACTCAGCGGCCTGATCGGCGATCGCCTGTTGTTCTTTCGCCAACTTGTCGAGATCGGCGTTGTCGGTCGGCTTCGTGCCCTTCGCGGCTTGCTCGTTCGCTTTGCCGAGGCGCTCGCGGTTCTCGCGTTGCTCTTTTGCGAGATCGCGTGCCGCCTGTGCATCGGCTTTCGATGGCAATGCACCATCGGCATCTTCGCCCGGTTGCGGTTTGTCGTCGGGGTTGCCGCGTTCGTTCTTCGCCACCGGCTCGGCGTCTTCCTTGAGCTTGTCCGCGAACTGCTTCATCGCGTCGGCGGCGTTCTTTTGCAGGCCCTGCGCGCGTTCGGGGTTCGGATTCTTCTTCAATTTATCGAGTGCATCCGCAGCGTTCTTCTTCGCTTCTTGGGCATCGCCAGCGCGGGTGTTTTTCAAATCGTCGGATTGTCGTTGCAGTTCCTCTTGGGCCGACGCCGTCTCTTCGGGTGTGGTCGGTTTGCCGGAGTTCTTCTTGGCTTGGTCGGCGCGTTCCTGGCGTTCGGCGGCTAACCGCTCGGCGCGTTTCGCGTCGGGTTCGACCCCCGCCAGTTTGTCGGCGAGTTTGTCGAGTTCACGGGCGGCGTCTGCGGTCTTTTTCTTCAAGTCTGCGGGATCGTTCTTCTTGATCGCCTCTTCTGCCGATTGCGTCGCGGCCTTCGCCCGAGTCAGTTGGTCGGCGTCTTGCGTATCCTTGATCCCGCCGAGGCGCTTCGCGACATCGCGCTCCATCTCTTTCAAGTCTTGTTGCGCATTCGCATCGGGCTTGCCGTCGGCTTTCTGCACTTTGTCCGCGATCGCTTTTTGCTTCTTCGCCAGTTCATCCGCCAGTTCATCGTCGGGTGTTTGGCCGTCGATGGCCTGCTTCAGACGGTCCATTTGCCGTTTCGTATCGCGTTGCGTGGCGGGGATGTCCTGGGTGCGTCCCTTCGCCAAATCGTCTGCGGCTTGCTCGGCTGCCTTGGATGTCTTTTCGCGTCGCGCTTCCAACCCCGGCGTGTCGAGACGGTCGAGTTTCTCCGCAAGTTCCGCTTGCTTCTTGGCAGCGTCCGCGAGCTTATCGGCGGCCTCTTTGCGAACGGCTTCGTCGGGGTTCTTTTTGTCGAAGCCTTTCAGTTTGTCTTCGACATCGCGTTCCAGTGCGGCGCGTTCGCGTTCGAGCTTTTGCAATTCCTCGCGCGCCGCTGTCAGTCGTTCCGCGCGGCTCGGCAGTTTGTCTGCGAGGTTCTGGAGTGCCTCCGCCGCCTTCGCCATTTCCTCATCGGCTTTGGCGGGGTTTTCGGCCATCGCCTTCTTGGCTTTTTGCAGTTGGTCCAGCGCCTCTTTCTTCGCCTGATTCGCGGCTTCGTTTCCGGGTGGCGTGGCGAGCTTTTCCGTCGCGCGGCGCACGGCATCTTGTTCGCCCTGCATCTGTTTTTGCAAATTCTCCGGCAGCTTGTCGAACGGCTGATCTTTCGTTGCCTCGGCGGTCCGCTTGCGAAGTTGCTCTTCGAGTTTCGCGAGTTGTTTCGCCGACTCTTTCGGATCCTTGCGGTTCGCAACGGCGTGTTCGAGCGCCTCCGCCAGGCGTTCGAGTTCGCGGGCGGCTTTCTCCTGTTCGGTCATCGCATCGACGGCGTCGTTCTTGGCGAGCGCGTCCGCCGCTTTGTCGAACGGCTTCTTGTCGAGTGCGTCCGCGTCGGCGACCTGTGCGGGGCGTTCGGTTTTCTTCGCAAGTTTCTCGGCCTTGTCGGCGATTTCCTTCTGCTTCTTCGCAGCTTGTTCGAGCGATTTGCGTTTCGCGTTGGCATCGAGTTCGTCGCTCGCTCGATCCAGATCTTTCTGCTTATCCGCAAGCTTCTTCGCTTCCTCCGCGAGTCGATTCGCCTCTTCGTTCTCCAGGCCATCGAGCGCCTTCTTGAGCGTGTCGTTCCCCTTTACCACGTCCTTCAAATCCGCATTCAGGTCTTGTTGTTTCTTCGTGGCGTCGTTCGTGGCTTGTAAGTTGTCTGGGTTCTTTTTGAGTTCCTCGGCGAGTTCCTTTTGTTTGTCCGCGATCTCTTCGAGTTTCTTCTTATCGAGTCGGTTTTGCGCGAGTTTGTCGTTCTTCGCGATCAGTGCATTCAACTTCTCAACAGCTTCATCGAGCTTCGCGGCCGCCTCGGTAATGCTCTTGTCGCGCGGTTGCGGTGCGGGTTCGTTCTGCGCCTTCCGCAACACGTCGTCGGCGCGTTGCAGCGGCGAATCGACGTCGCGAATCTCCTTCGCCAACCCACGCAGTTCGGGAGTCAGCCCCACGACGCGGGCGAGTTCTTCGAGTTGCCTCGCCACGTCTTTGGCTTTGTTCCTCGCATTTTCAAGCTTCGCGAGTTGGTCCGCGGTCAGGTTCGGCTTGCCGAGCGCTTCCTTCTTAACGCTCTGGACATCGTTGTCCGCATCGATGGCGTCCTTGAGTGCGGCCTGAAGCTTCTCCTTGATCTTGTCGCGTTTGTCGAGCACATCCTGCTGGGCGAGCGGTTTCGCGGTCGAATCGATGCGGATGACGGCCCAGCCCTTTTCGGGATACACGACACTCTGCGGGCCGATGCCCGCTTCGGCTACCGAGCGATTATCGAACGCCCGAATGCGATACTGAATCGTGTCGCCTTCCTTGCCCTTATCCATCAAGTCGAAGCCGTAACGCCCCTCGGCACGCGGCGTCCCAAGGTCTTTCAGCACGATCGGCAGCGTTCGCGTTTTGTTCTCGCCATTGAGTGCGTATTCGAGTTCCACCGTGGCGACGCGAATATCATCGAGCACGGCGAGGTCGATCACCACCCGTTCGCCAGGGCGGACGTCTTTCGGTTTCTCGCTGGCATTCGTGACCTTTTCAAACTTCGGCGGCGCATCGACGATCGCTTTTGTCGCCATCGTAATTTCGGTGCGAACGTTCTGTTCGCCGATCAAAATCAGTTTCAGCGTGCCTTCGGCGATCAGTTGCCATTCTGCGGTGCCACCCGTTTTGTCGATATTGAGCTTCGCGAAAAACTGTTCGGTGCCGACCTTCGCCTCAGGGTTCGCAGGCGTCCACTCGAACGACGCACTCAGTGCGGCACGATTGAACTTCATGTCGAAGCGTACTTTGCTGTACTGCAACGCCTCGAATTCGTGCAACCCTTGCTGAACGAGTTCCGCGTGAAGTGGTTTGGCGTAGACGGGCGGCACAATCGTGAACGACGTGCCTTCGATGAGTTCGACGGGATCGACAACGGTGACGAGGCACCACTCGCTGCGGGTATCGCCGGCTTCGATGCAATATTCGAAACTCGCCGTCACGGCCGGTTTCGTCACGGTGAACGCGGCCTTGTCGTCGCCGGTCATCGGCAGTTTTTTCTCGATCTCAGTGCCCGGTTCGCGGTGCAACAACACGGCCGTTTCGGGCAGAACGACATTTGCTTTCAGCGGCTCGAAGAACCCTGTTAGCGTCGCCGACTCACCGCGTTTGACGATTGGATTCCCAGACGACACCGTAATTTTGAACGACGGCTCGATTCGCGGTGCGTACCACGGGAGCAAGAAACGGCGAACACGATCTGTTGACCCCGGTAGGAAAAACATCGGCGAAAGGACGAGTAATGTGACGGCGGCCGCAACGATGCCGATCCGCAAGACGGCACCCGTGGGCGCGGCGCGGAAGAAATTCAGCTTCTTCGTGCGTTGTGCGGTGTCCCTCGCCAACACTTCCATGAGCGCCTTCGAGCCGTTCCCCGCGTCGGAGTGTTCGCTCAGTTCCACGAGCGTCGAAAGTCGTTCGGCAAGGCTCGGGTAATGCTTCTCGATCGCTGCCGCCAACATCGGCACCGGCACTTCATTTCGCAGCGGTCGCACGATGAAACGCCATGCCGCAAAGCCGAGTATCATCATCCAGCCACACAGCAATAACCCGCGGACGGCACCCGACAGATTGAGTTTCGCATCGATCAACACCGCCGCCAGCGCCAGCACGAAGAACACGAGCGCGAACCGGCTGATGCCGCGAATCAACCAGAGGCGACGCACTTGGCTCGCGAGTTCGGCGAGTTTTTCTTCGATGATGCGGGGGAGTTTGACAGCGGACATGCGAACCCCATGAGAGAATGCCGTAACAATCGGCAAAACGATTGATGCAATTATAAATCACGCGAGACAACAAGTACAAGCATTCCTTCCGGAAATGGAGAATCACGCGCGCTTCGAGCGAGCAAGAAAATCGTTTTCGGAATTGTGGCGGATGTCGGAGACGGAATCGACTGTTCTCATTAAGCGGCGTTCGATGCCAGTCCACGTCGGGCTTTTTGAACGCCGTTTTGAAGTCCATTCTGGAGCTCCCCGTATGTCTCGCTATTGGATCGGCAAACTGTTCGGTAGCCCAAAACTCACGGTCGTTCGGCCCAAATCGTCGCGGAAGCGGGGTCCGATGCGGCTCGGCGTCGAATCGCTGGAGTGCCGCGATGTGCCCGCCTTTTTGGCCCCAACGAGCTTCAACACAGGGTTCACGGTCAGCGCCGCCACGACCGCCGACATGAACGGCGATGGCAAGATGGACATCGTTTCGGTCGGCAACTTCAGTGGAAAGGGCGTCGTCAGCGTTTCGATGAATAATGGCGACGGCACTTACACGCAAGGTGGACAATACTTTACGGGCAACAGCCCCGTTGCGGTGAAAGTCGGCGATTTCGACGGCGACGGCAAGCAAGATATCGTTACACTCGCCGCATATTACACCGGCGCGCTGACGACTCTGAACGGGAACGGCGACGGCAGTTTCCAGCCATACGTGTCGTACACCGTGTTGACCCCGCCGACCGATGTCGAAGTTCGCGACGTTACCGGCGATGGCCGCCCCGACCTCGTTGCGGTGAACGACTATTTCAGCACATTGAGCGTGTTTGCGAACACGGGCCTCGGCAAATTCGGGCCGAAGGTCGATTAC
>JAYSKW010000470.1:0-3518 GCA_043726085.1 Limnoglobus sp. | reverse complement strand
TTCCACTTCGAGCCGACCTTCGCGCTCGATCGCAAATGCCCAACCGTGTCGTTCATCGGTCGTAGGGTCGCCGATCTCGAACCCGTAGACTTTGCGGCCCTGTTCGTCCAACCCGCTCCAACTCTGACTGCCACACTTTGCCAGTTTTTTGCTGCGAAAATTACGTAACTCTTGCGGTGAGAATATGGCATCCCAGCACTCGAACACATAACGGTCGAAGTAATCGTAAGGGAGCATGCCCATCCCATCGTGGCCCCATTCCGCTCCCCATGAATTCTGAAACGCAAACATCTTTCCGAGAGATCGTCTGTCAAAAATGTTCACAGCGTGCGTAAGGTCGAGAAGCGGCTCGCCGAGTCGTGGCGAAGGGATGAACCCAGATTCTGGATGAACCCAGCCAGCGGTTAAGCGGAGTGCGACGCCTCCAATTACTCTACCGGGATTGTTAGCCAGTCTGGTTTCACATTCCGTCGCAGACCGTATTCGTTTGTACCAGAAAGTGCGTCGGTTACGGGTTCGATCACGATGAATGATTGTCGCGGAAGGTAATATGCCTGTGTCCGGGATGGCTACGAGAAACTCAGGCTCGCTTTCATCAAGTATGCCCTCTCCTCTCTGGAGGCGTTGCAATGTCACCGACCAACAACCGGCATCTTGCGGGTGTCTCCCCTCAAGTTCGAGCAATCGCGGATAAATGTAAGAAATCATTCCATTCACTCTGAGTTTCCTGAATCGTATCAGAAATCAGATGAAGTTGCAAAAGTTTGAGTCCGTCCGCTTCAATACCCCATCTCGTCGTCCATTAGGACTTGATCGAAGTCGGCGACGCCGAGGCGGCAGGTGAGTTGGTCGAATTCCTCGGCACGGGCTTCGGTCGAATGGTGGAGGTGTTCGGCTTCGGTGATCAGTGGAAGAACCCGTCGCTTGCGGATGCCCATCGAGCGAAATACGCGCTGGAACGGCTTGAGGCTCGGTGCGTAGATCGTCAATAGTTTGTGTTCGTCGAACTGCACTTCCATCGGACGCTTCGCACTCAGCACAGATACTCCGGTACAGCCATCGTTGAGCAACAGATCTTCAAAGTCGCAAAAGTGGCTTGCCAGAACGGGGGCATCGATGCTATTACGGCGAATCTCGCGGCGTTCGTCGCCGTGCTGGCCGTGACTGCTTTCGAGTACGACGTGCAGCGTATCGCCGAGCGGTTCGAGCAATGTCAGGAAGGTATCGAACAATAATTCCGCCGAAACCGATGCGGTCAACATTGGCAGGCGAAATTCGCGGTCGCGATAGATGTGGATGCGGTAACCTTGTCGCGGTCGCACGGGAACGTCGAGCGCGGGGCGGACGGCCTCGGTGAGTGTGAAATCACCGTACTGTTTGCGTTGCAAGTGAGTGGTCAGTCGGTCACCGTTCACGGAGAAACCTCTCATCTGCGGGAATCCGATCCCGTAAGGAAGAGCAGCCGTCGGTGGGGTAGATCGTCGGTGTGTCGGTCGCTGCATTGGGCCAGTAAGAACATACCCGTCGAATCGATGCCAGGTCGGCGTCGGCGTCGAATTCTAGACCAGCGATTGCGCTCCGTTGAGAAAATCGCACGAAAATTTTGAAGATTCTGATCGTGCGGGTCGTCACGAATACGGTCGAAATGAAATTTTCGGCCCGATTCAAAACCCTTTCTGGTTGCACGGATGCGACGATCGCTCGATAATTTGCAAGCTATGCGCGGGATCGCCTGCCTGCTCGTGGTGTTTTACCACTTGGGGATCTGGGAAATTATGGTTTGGCCGCGAGTGCAACTCGCGCATCCGTTTCGCTGGTTCGGCTACGCGGGTGTCGATCTGTTCTTCGCGATCTCGGGATTCATCATCGTCTACTCGCACCTCGAGCATCTCGGTAACCGCGCGAAGTTACCTGTTTACCTTTTTCGTCGGGCGTGGCGAATCTTCCCCGTGTTTTGGATCGCGATGTTCGCGACGGCGGGATTACTTTACTGCGTGGCGAATCAGCCACAGTTGCCCATCGGATGGCAGCACGATTGGTTCGAGTGGCTGCTCTTATCGCCACGTTTAGACGGTAATCGCGTGATGCCCGTCGCGTGGAGCCTGACGTACGAAGTGATGTTTTACCTCGCCTTTAGCCTGCTGTTACTGTTGCCGAAGCGATTTGCATGGTGTCTCGGTGTCGGTTGGGCGGCAGTCGTGCTGGGGGCGAAAGTGATGGACTACGAGCCCACTTCGGCGTTGGGGAAAATGCCGTTCAGCCCCTTCGTGTTGGAGTTTCTCGGCGGCGCGCTGGCTGCGGTTCTGGTGAAACGCGGTTACGTTCGTGGGCCACGAACGTGCCTTTTCGTTGGGATCGCGTGGGCGGCATCGGTCGTGGCGCTATTGGCCGAATCGACCGCCGACGCATTCAGTGCGCAGACGTGGTATCGCGTGCTGGCGTTCGGCCCGGCGTCGGTGCTGATCGTGTACGCCATGTCGGCGGGCGAGCAGAAGAAGTGGCGATATTTGCGGATCGTCGGCGATGCGTCGTACTCGATTTACTTGTATCACAGCATCTTTTTCGTGTGTGCCTTGTTCGCGTCGTTCGGTATCAGCCATCGCTTCTGGCCGCACCTCGTCTGGCTCGGGATCATGTTCGGTTCCGGTGTCGGCGGCGGTTTGCTGATGTACTATCTCATCGAACGACCGTTGACGAACGCGATCAAACGGCGGCCGCGACCCGAACCGAGCAGCGTGATGGCTCAAAGAATTCCATGTAATGGGCCACCCCTCGCGGCGAGTGCGTCGACCCGTTTGGAAACGCCTGCATCTTCGACGAGCGGCGGGGCCATGTGAGGTTTGCGGCGCGCATCGACAATGAGCGGGCCGCGACAACCCCAATGTTTGCGGTGCGTGAACGAACCGACGCCGTGAATGTCGTTCGCCGGGTCGGATCGCGTGAACGTCACCCAGAGAAAATTATTGAGCGTGCGAGCCGCAAACTCGGCATCATTGACGATGACGATTAGCGGGAACGCATCGAGCGATGTTTCGGACTGCCATGCCTCTGTCAGTTTGGTAATTTCTTGCGGTGTGGCATCGGAAATGGCTCGCACTTCGGGGCCGGTAAGCGTGATGACGCCGGGTATGGCCACGTGCGGATCGCGGAAGCCATCGGGCAACGGCAACCGTGGCAACTGCGTACCGAGCGCACGCCGCGCTGGCCCTGCTGCCGCGATCACGACTTTCGACCCGGCGTTCAGACCTTGTCCAGCGGAGTAATCGAGCGTGTCGATCGTCGTTCGCGTTTGAAAGTGCAAGTCGTCCGCCCAGTTTACCCTTTCCAGCAAGTGCCGGAAGAACCCCGCGATGTCGTGGATGTCGAAGTTCGGCGCATCTTCTCCGGCGAAGATCAACAGATATTTCGCCAGCGAAAGCTGCCCCTGCCCGAGGATCGCGTTCGCCTGCGTCAGGAGTTCTTGCGGCTTCCGTGTGGCCGCGTACGGCGTGTACCGTTCGGAACCGATGGCCAGCAAC
>JAYSKW010000469.1:0-1576 GCA_043726085.1 Limnoglobus sp. | reverse complement strand
CGACGAACAACAGGTGATCGTAAATTTCCGTCCAGCCCGCTTCGAGTAACACCGCCGCATCGAGTACCACAAATCGAAATTTCGCGTCGTTCTCGGCCTGGGCCAGTTCCTCACGCACTCGCTGCCCGATGTACGGATAGACCATATTTTCAAGCGATTTTCGTTCGTGCTCATCGTGGAAAACGATCTTCGCGAGTGCCCGACGATCGACCGACCCGTCGTTCGCCAGTACGCTCGGCCCCCACTTCGCAACGACACGTCGAACGATGTCCGGTTGCTCAAGTGCTTCGTGCCCGAGTGCGTCCGCAACGATCCACGCGCCGCCGCACTCGGCGAGGATTTTCGCAGCCGTGCTCTTCCCGGCTCCGATCGAGCCGACAATGGCAATCACCGGCTTGGTTCGTGCGGTGCTCATGGCAAGTCACCCACATCGAGCCAGTTCGGGCCGGCTGCGACATCGACTTTCAACGGTACGTTCAGCATCATCGCGCTCACCATTTCCGCACGCACCATCGTTGCCAATCGCGATTGTTCGCAGGGCGGGACTTCGAACACGAGTTCATCGTGAACGCTTAGTAGCATGTTCGATTGGTAGCCATCGGCTTTCATTTTGCGGTGGACGGCGAGCATCGCGATCTTCATCAGGTCGGCTGCGGAGCCTTGAATCTCCATGTTTATTGCTTCGCGTTCCGCTTGATTTCGCTGGTGATACGTCGAATGTGGGCGGATGGCCGACGGGTCGAACGTGCGTTTGCGGCCGAGGATCGTTTTCACGAAGCCATTCTTGCGTGCTTCGGAAAGCAGCCGATTTTGGTATTCGAGCACCTTCGGGTAACGTGCGAAATACATCTCGATAAACTGTGCGGCTTCCCGCTTCGGCATACCCAGGCGAACTGACAGCCCGGTGGCACTGATACCGTAAATGACGCCGAAGTTTACGACCTTGGCCATGCGACGTTGTGCGCCGGTTACGTCGGCTTCGCTGACTCGGAAAATCTCCGCCGCCACGATCGTGTGAATATCGTGGTCTGCCGCGAATGCCGCACAAAGCGGTTCGTCTTGGCAGAAGTGCGCTAGCAATCGTAGCTCGATTTGCGAATAATCCGCGGCCAGCATCGACCAGCCTTCGGGTGGGATGAAGGCTTGGCGGATCTGCTTGCCTTGGTCGGTACGCATCGGGATGTTCTGCAAGTTCGGGTCGCTCGAACTCAGTCGCCCTGTGGCTGCCACCGTCTGATTGAACGACGTGTGCAGGCGGCCCGTTTTCGGGTTTACCAACAGTGGCAGTGCATCGACGTACGTTCCCTTCAACTTCGAAATCTGCCGATGTTCGATCATCTTCTTCGGCAATTCGTAGCCGAGTGCGGCGAGACGTTCGAGCGATTCTTGATCGGTACTCGCGTCGCCGGTCGTGTCGGTTCGCTTCTTGATCGGCAACTTCATCTCGTCGTACAACACTTCGCGAAGTTGCTTCGGCGAGGCGATGTTGAACGGACGTTTCGCGAGTACATAAATGTCCGCTTCGATGATCGCGAGTTGCCCGGCCATCTCGATACTGAGCTTGCCAAGTAGTTCC